>NZ_JAAORM010000001.1 GCF_017695965.1 Prochlorococcus marinus CUG1416 | reverse complement strand
TCTCTAATTCCGTCGATGTCTACTGGTGGTGCTGCGATGAATGCAACGATGAAGCAAGCCGCTGCTGTAAGTAGGCATGGGATCATTAAGACGCCAAACCAACCAACATAAATTCTGTTGTTAGTTGATGTTACCCACTCACAAAACTGTGGCCAACCTTTTAACAGCGAAGAACGCTGCTGCTGAATAGTTGTCATGAGTTCGTAAAGTATGTCTCTAAAGTGAGACGTGTAAATAAAACGGAATATAAGTCCGCTAAAAGATCTTAGACCAAAATCGCTAAAAATGTGTAAATTATTTTTCTTTAAGTAAAGTTATTTTTTGCAAAATAGAAGAGAGGAAACTCCATGTCTTAATATTTTCTTTAACATTAAGGATTTAATTTGGTCATAATCGAATGGCTTCTTAACGGACAAAGATCGAAAGAGGTGGTGCCAATAAAAGAGGCTAAGCATAGAAGACTGCAATTAGAGGCTTTTGGAGCTGTTATTTATTGGAGCGAGAGAATTTAGATTGAAAAACTTATAAAAGTAGCAAAAAAAATAAACGCAAAAAATATTAAATAAACTTATCTTTTAAATAAAAAATCCTTATTATCTATCAGCGTTTTATTGTTCTAGTTTCTTAATTTAAAAGCTTTCAAACTCTTGAAACCATTCTTTCTTGGAACAAATTACTTCTTTCTTGGTATAGCTCATCGCAATTTTTTTTTCTTTATAAGCAACTTCGCCAATAAAAACAGGCCAAATCAACTGATCGCCATCATATTTATGAATCATCCCTTGGCTATCAAGAAATAATGGATCTCCTTTTTTAATCATTTTCCAATCTTGGTTTGTTCTCTCAGGATGAATTAAGCCATCAATATCTCCTTTCTCATCTCTTGGATAATCTATACTATCTTGATGAACGTGAACAACCAATTCCTTTGGTAATTCTATAAGGTTGTTTTTCAATTTATCTATCTCTTCCCTTAAAGAGCCAATTATTATTAAAAATCTATTTATGATTTTTGGATCGTAAAAATTTTGTGCGACAGCTCCTATTTCAATAACTAAACCACATGGCCAAGCTTCTACAAGAAAACCAGTTTGGGCTTCATCTTTTTCGTGTAAATAAATAGGCAATCCAAATTTATTCTGCAGTAATGCAGCTAAACAAAAATCTTTAAATCTCCTCCCATACATAACAATACTTGTTCCCATATTTGCAGTAGTAGTATGCAGATCGATTGCAATTTGACAGGGTTTAGATCCATTAATTCCAAATTGATCCACTAAAAAATTGGCTCTATTAATTTCATAAATACTATTATTGAGCTGATCATAATTCTTACTTTTTCTAAAAGATCTATTTAAATCTGCATCTATATATCTACAGCCTTTTTCATAGGCAATAGGATTGCCTATGATGTACTCGTACTCAATGCCATATTTTAAACTATTCTCCTCTCTATTAAATTGCTTAACAGCCCAAATAGGATTAATTTCATTCCCATGAGTGCCTGAAACGATAAGTATTCTTTGAACAGTCATTTTTTCTTTAAAAATAAAATCTTATGCAAAATAAATACCTTGTTAAAGCCTCGAAGAAATTTTGGTTTTGGTTTTGGAAACAATTAATGAATGGTTTCGCACCATCAGATATACAAGGCAATTATAAGAGGCCTGAAGGAATAACAATTAATAATGAATATGAAATTAATAATGAAAATGGACAAATTTTTTTATTAGTAGGTAATTCTTGTCCTTGGTGTCAAAGAACTTTACTCGTCCATAAAATAAAACAACTATCTAAAGAAGTTAAAGTTGTTTTTTTAAAAGCAGATGTTGAGCATTGCGAATGGATTTTCAATAAAAGAATTAAAGGGTATGCAAGGCTTTCTGACCTTTACAAAAAAGCTAATAAAAAAATAATTTTCAGAGCGACTTTACCTCTTTTAATTAGTTTCGTGAAAGATGAAATAAATATCCTATCTAATGAAAGTTCTCAAATCATAAGATTACTTAACTCAATACAAAGTACGTCGAAAGAAAAAACTTTGAGAATCAAAGACTGTGATCAAGATCTTTTAGATTTAATTCATAACAACATAAATGATGGTGTATATAGGTGCGGATTCGCCAGAAACCAGTCATCATATGAAAAAGCTAGTAAAAATCTTTTTGCAGCTTTAAACGAGATTGAAGATATAATGAGCCGGAGTAAAGGGGATTGGATATTTGGAGAAGAGTTAACTTACGCAGATATTTACCTTTTTCCTACTCTTATAAGATGGGAATTAATATATAGCAAACTTTTTAAATGTACTGAAAAAGAACTATCTTTTTTCGAGAAAATTATTGAATGGAGAATAAAATTTTTTAAAATATCTAATGTAGATAAGACTTGCTACGAAAATGAATGGAAAAACGATTACTACAAAGCTTTATTCCCTTTAAACCCAAATCAAGTAATCCCAGTATTACCATCACTAAAAGAAATAATTAGATTAGAATCTTAAAACATATAAAAAACAATTTCGATAAAAAAATGATGTTGTAATGAACACTTATTTTGTTCATAGATAATGCAATTTTATTAGAAATTAACTATCTTATATATGTCTACTAAAGTACGAAAAAGCTTCAAATGAAATCCATTGACGAACACATCCAAAAAGATCAATCGGAAATCGAATCTGCTAAAGCAGAGGGCAATCTTCCAAAGGTCAGACATTTAACTGAAGAACTAAAAGAACTCGAAGAGTATAAGGATCATCATCCAGAGGATAAACATGATCCAAATGCTTTGGAATTATTTTGTGATGCCAACCCAGATGAACCAGAATGTCTTGTTTATGATGATTAAGTTGTCTTAATCAATAGATAATGAAAAGGGCCTGTAGAGCCCTTTTTTATTTCTTAAATTTTCTTAGTAATCCCGATTAAAATCGGATGGGCTACCTGTTAGCGAACATACAACCGACTCCTCATTTTTCATTTCCTTAACTTCTACAATTGGTCTTCCCATTTTCTTAAGAACTTCAATATCCTGAATAGTTTGACATCTGGCTATTATTTTTCCTTGTTGATCAAAGCAACTGTAGAAATTCATGTTTTGTAAAAGCAGTATCTTATTTATGGCTAATTTTCATTATTAAATCAAGTATATTATTTACAAAAAAAATTTTAATTTAAGTTAGATCCTTTTCCATACCTCAGAAAGCAGTGAAGATAAACCTTTTTTTAAAGATGAAGAAATTACTAAAACTTTTTTTTTCGATACATCTTCTAACTTTTTTGTGATTATTTTCAAATAATCATCATCTATAAGTTCTATTTTATTTAATACTATTATCCTCTCTTTATCTAAAAGGCCTTTCCCATATTTTTTTAATTCCTGCTCAATTATCTCAAAATCATGAATAGGATTTTCTGCAAATGAATCAATTAAGTGCAAAAGTATCTTCGTTCTTTGAATATGCCTTAAAAAATCATGCCCTAAACCTACTCCATCAGCTGCCCCTGATATTAATCCAGGTATATCGGCAAAAAGGCAACCATTACCATCTGCTTTTCTAACTACACCTAAGTTAGGTATTAAAGTTGTGAAGGGATAGTTTGCAATTTTTGGACGAGCAGATGATAGAACGGAAATTAAAGTACTTTTCCCTGCATTTGGAAGGCCTATAATCCCTACCTCTGCGAGGAGTTTAAGTTCTAATTTAACCTCCCATATCTCACCATCTTTACCTTCAGTGAATAATTCTGGGGCTCTATTTTGATTACTTAAATAATAAGCATTACCATGTCCACCTCTTCCTCCAATAGCAATAGTTAAAGTCTGTTTGTTGTTAGTTAAGTCTCCTAAAATAATGCCGGTTTGAAAATCCCTTATTTCTGTACCGCAAGGAACTTTAAGGATTGTATCCTCGCCTGAAGCACCAGATCTTTTATTGGGACCACCTTTGCATCCATCTTCGGCAATTATTTCTCTTTTGAATTTAAAATCTAATAATGTTTGAAGATTATTATCAGCCACCAATATTATTGACCCCCCTCTGCCACCATTGCCCCCCGATGGTCCTCCAGCAGGAACGAATTTTTCTCTTCTAAATGAAACTATTCCATTACCACCTTTTCCAGCTTTAAGAATAATGTTTGCTTGATCAATAAATTGCACTTAATACACTTAATTAAATGGTTTTAAATATTTTAAATTTTATTTTATCCACGCAATACTGCAACCAGGTCCACCCTCATTGATAGCAGCATCTTCAATCTTATCAACATAATTTAAAGCTGATAACCATTTTCTTAAGCCTTGTTTTAATTTCCCAGTTCCAATTCCATGAACAATCCATAGTGGTCCATGAAATTTTCTGATCTTCTCCTCAATAATTATTTCAGCTTCGTGAACTCTTAGTCCTCTTACATCAATTGTATTTTTACTAGTTCTAATTTTAGAAAAAGAAAAATCTTGTCTAGAAGACTTGATCTCAATTTTTGACAATTTGAAATTAGGCTTTTGCCCATTAAGTCCTTCAAAGTCATTTACAGACAATGTGCTCCTGAATGAACCACATTTAACTTCGTAAAAACCACCTTTTTTATCTAAAGCTACAATTTGTCCCGTACTATTTAGACTTTTAATTTTTACAAAATCGCCTACTTTAGGATTCCATGATATTGACTTTTCAACTTTTTGGGTTAAATGTTCTGTCTCAATTTCCTTTAATCTTTTTCCAATAATTCTCGTGTCCTCTCCGTTAACATTTTGATCTCTTAATTTTTTAATCAAATCTATTACCTCTTTTTTAGCAGATACAATATGTTTTGATAATTTATACCTTTCAATCTCCTGGATTTTTTCAGCATTTATTTTTTGAAATTCATAATTCCTCTTAAGTTCATCATGCAAAATTTCAGTCCTAGCAATAAGTTCTGCAGCCGCTTCTGCAGAATTCTGTTGTTTGATCCTCTCTTCCTCAAGTCCTTTAATAATACTGTTAATATTATCAACTTCTTTTGGCTTTAAATAATTTGCAGCTTCATTGATTATGCTTTCATCGAGACCAATTCTCTTCGAGATTGACAAAGCATTACTTCTCCCAGGAATACCCCAGTTGAGTATATATTTTGGCTTCAAAGAATCCTCATCAAAAGCAACTGAAACGTTTTCGAATCTGGAATCATTATATTTTAATGCCTTAATATCTCCATAATGTGTAGTTGCTAAAGTGATATCAGATTTCTTTGCAAATTCTTTTAACAAAGCCATCGCAAGAGCACTACCTTCAATAGGATCTGTACCAGATCCAATCTCATCTAACAAAACAACTGATAATCCTCTCCTATTATTAAGTGATTCTAAAATCTCTTTTATCCGTAATATATGCCCACTGAAGGTAGATAAATTTTCTTCTAATGATTGATTATCTCCTATATCAACATATATATTTGGACAAAAAGGAATCGTTGGATTATTCGTTGAGGGTATCAACAATCCTGCTCTAGCCATTAATAACGACAAGCCCAAACCTTTTAAAGCTGCCGTTTTACCTCCAGTATTTGGTCCTGTAATAGCTACAACTTTAATACTTCTATTTATATGAAAATCAATAGCCACTGGGGGAGGGGCTCCTTTTTTCTTATTTTCCCAAATCAATAAAGGATGAGAAAAACCAATTAAGGAAATAATGGGATTTTTCTCAAAAATAGGAATTTTACCTCCAATCCATTTCGAATATCTTGAACGGGTAAAAGCATTTTCTAATCTTAATAAAATAGATGCCATTGCAATGAGATTTTCTGAATTAGCACTAATAACTTGAGACCATTTCTGAAGTAATTTAAATTCTTCTGCAGTTACCCTTGCCTCTAAAGATGCAATCTTATTACCTTTAGTGACGACACTATCAGGTTCAAAATATACCGTATTTCCTGAAGATGAAGAGTCATGAATTATGCCCTTGAATTTATCTATATAATTAACCTTTACTGCTACAACTGGTCTACCATATCGATCTCCAATAATAGTATCTTGCAAATAAGCTAAGTTCGTTTGAATAAATTTATCAACTAATATTTTTCTTTCCAGTTTCTTAGATAATAATTCTTTTCTGAGAATAGATAATTTACTACTAGCATAATCTGAAATCCTTCCATTAGATTCGATACTATTTTTTAAAATCGTTTCGATATTTTGATGATCAATTAAATTTTTTGTAACTGATGAAATATAGGGCATTTTTTCAAAATCTAATAAAACTTTTTTTAAATTTCTTGCCGCAGAAATTGTTTTCGCAATTTCCAACAAGTCAGAAGATAAAATTACACCTCCCTTTGAGCAAATCTCAATATTTCTGCTAATGTCACAAACACCAGAAAAACTAATTGATTTTTCTAAATTATTTTCTAGCTCAGTTATTTCAACGGTTTCATTCAAAAGTCTTTTAGCAACTTCGTATTCTGAAGGGATTTCAAAACTTAAGATTGCTCGTTTACCCATTTCTGTTGAGGCAAATGAGGATAAATGCGTTTTTAATGAATCCCACTCCAAAAGACTTATAGATTGATCTTCTATGGTCTTCTCTAAATATGATTTTTTAGAATGACTTTTCTCTTGCATACAAAAAAAGAATCAAACATTCGATTGAATCCCTTCAGGAGGAACATAAAGCATCTCGAGCCAATTTCCTTCAGTATCCTTCATATAAAAAGATGCTGTTCCATCTCTATGTTCATGTAAAGGACCAACCGTTACACCAGAATTTTTTAAATCTTTTTGAATATTTACTACTTCTTTTTTATTTTCAAAATGAAAAGCAAAGTGAGGTCCTGCAGCTTTATAACTAGGCCCTAACAACGCAAGTCCATCTTTCCCTTTACCAGCTTCCAAATAACACCAATCTTTGTCATCCCAAACCAAATTCATACCCAATTTAATATAAAAAGATTTAGCCCTTTCGAGATTCTCTACTCTAAGTGCGATGTGACCAATTCTATTAACTCCTTGTGAAAACTTCAAAACAAAGCGCTGAATTTATTATTAATCTAAGAATAAACCAAATTTTTGTTAATAATGAGTTTTTAAGTATCCTGCAACCATTGAGATGCATCACAGGCATGATAAGTGAGTATTAATTTTGCTCCTGCTCTTTTAAAACTAAGCAACGTTTCTAAAACAATATCTTTTTCATTAATCCAGTTTTTCATAGCAGCCGACTTTACCATAGAGTACTCCCCACTAACGTTGTATGCAGCTATAGGTTTATTTGAAAAGGTGCTTAGTCTATAAATAATATCCAAATAAGAAATTCCAGGTTTTACCATCAAAATATCAGCTCCTTCATACTGATCCAATGCAGATTCAATTAAAGCCTCTTTTGAATTGGCAGGGTCCATTTGATATGTAGACTTATTATCTGGAATTATTTTTTTACTATTTTTTCTAGGAGCCGAATCTAAAGCAGTTCTAAATGGACCATAATAAGCAGATGAATATTTAGCTGTATAACTAATAATACCTACATCACTAAATCCTTGACTATCAAGAGCGGTTCTAATTGCTCCAACTCTCCCATCCATCATGTCACTAGGGCCAATAAAATCTGCTCCAGCTCTAGCTTGTGTTAAAGCTTGTTTTTTTAAAATTTCGATTGTTTCATCATTCAATATTTTTCCAGTTTCATCAACTAATCCATCATGTCCATCACAAGAGTATGGGTCCAAGGCAACATCTGTCATTATTGCCATTTCTGGAATCTCTTTTTTTAATATTCGAATAACTTTAGGTATTAAACCGTCTTCGTTAAAACACTCTGCTCCATCTTCAGTCTTTAAGCTATCATTTATTTTTGGAAAAAGAACCACACACCTTATTCCCAATTCCCATGCCCTAGTAACCTCCTTTATTAAACCATTCATATCCCATCTAAAAGTTCCTGGCATTGCCGAAATTTCCTCTTTAAAATCTTTTTCATGAATAAATAATGGATATATAAAGTCCGAAGGCATTAAATGGTTTTCTCTTACCATTTCTCTAATTGCCTCAGTCCTTCTTAATCTTCTTGG
The DNA here is from genome assembly GCF_017695965.1 of Prochlorococcus marinus CUG1416. Taxonomy (NCBI): domain Bacteria; kingdom Bacillati; phylum Cyanobacteriota; class Cyanophyceae; order Synechococcales; family Prochlorococcaceae; genus Prochlorococcus; species Prochlorococcus marinus. The sequence continues at coordinate 214,407 of NZ_JAAORM010000001.1, read as the reverse complement.
GCGAATAATCGAATTCATTTGAATATTATTTAAGTTGAAAATATTTATCTAATACATTAATCGCTTACATCGCATATAAATCAATCAGAGTCTCCTTTTGTTCAGGAAAATTAACTTAATTACTCTGAATAGAGGAGAATTGAAAAGTTACAAAGATTTTCTTTAGAAACTTAATTTTTTACAAATTTACTACATAAAGAGATAAAATCTTTGAGTTAATGAATTTATTTAAGGAGAGTATCTTTGAAAATAATTAATGGATTTCATCTAAACAATATTAGAGGCGATATTCTTGGAGGAATCACCGCGGCAGTTGTAGCTTTGCCACTTGCTCTTGCTTTTGGTAACGCTGCGTTAGGCCCTGGTGGGGCAATTTATGGACTATATGGGGCAGTTGTAGTTGGTTTTTTAGCAGCTTTATTTGGCGGAACGCCTGCTCAAGTTAGTGGGCCTACCGGTCCTATGAGTGTCACTGTTGCTGGTGTAGTGGCAGGTTTAGCAGCAGTAGGAGTTCCAACAGATCTATCTGCAAAACAAATTTTACCTTTAGTAATGGCAGCAGTGGTAATTGGGGGGTTACTTCAAATATTATTCGGAATTCTAAAACTAGGTAAATACATTACTTTAGTACCATATTCTGTTGTATCAGGATTCATGTCTGGTATTGGTGTCATAATCATTGCACTTCAAATTGGGCCATTACTTGGAATAAGCACAAGAGGAGGGGTAGTCGACTCTTTAACTACTGTTTTTTCAAATTTCCAACCAAATGGTGCTGCAATTGGAGTAGCAATCATGACTTTAGGGATAGTATTTCTAACACCTAGAAAAATAACTCAGTGGGTTCCTTCTCCACTTTTAGCCTTATTAATAGTAACTCCAATATCAATGTTTTTTGGCGGAACAATAGACAGAATTGGAGAAATTCCTAGAGGAGTTCCATCTTTAGATTTTCCTAGTTTCAACCAGTATTTTCCTATTATTTTCAAGGCAGGTCTTGTATTAGCCGTACTTGGAGCAATTGATTCTTTACTGACATCCTTAGTCGCAGACAATATTTCTCAAACGAAGCACAATTCTGATAGAGAACTTATTGGACAGGGGATAGGAAATGCTGTGGCAGGTCTTTTTTCAGGCTTACCTGGTGCAGGCGCAACAATGAGAACTGTTATAAATGTAAAATCTGGCGGATCTACTCCTTTATCTGGAATGGTTCACTCAATAGTTTTGTTAATAGTTTTAGTTGGTGCAGGACCATTAGCAGAAAAAATACCTACAGCTCTTTTAGCCGGTATTCTTATCAAGGTTGGATTGGATATTATTGACTGGGGATTCTTGCGCAGGGCCCATAAACTATCTCTAAAAACTTCAGTTGTTATGTATGGAGTACTCCTAATGACTGTTTTTTGGGATTTAATTTGGGCAGTATTAGTTGGTGTATTTATTGCAAACATGCTCACTATTGATTCAATTACTGAAACTCAACTAGAAGGTATGGAAGAGGATAATCCTTCATTAACAGGTAATACTCAAGGTCAAAATACATTGCCCGCGGATGAAAAAGCTCTACTTGATAGATGTTCTGGAGAAGTAATGCTATTTAGACTCAAAGGGCCACTTAGTTTTGGTGCGGCAAAAGGCATCTCTGACAGGATGAATCTTGTAAGAAATTACAAAATTCTGATATTAGACATAACTGATGTACCAAGACTTGGGGTAACAGCAACCCTTGCTATAGAGGATATGATGCAAGAAGCAAAAAATAACTCTAGAAAAGCATTTGTTGCTGGGGCTAATCAAAAAGTAAAGGAAAGATTAGCTAAGTTTGGAGTTGAAGGCATCATTGAAACTAGAAAAGAAGCGTTAGAAACTGCACTAAATGAAATAGCCTAATAATTTATGGAAATAAATCCAATTCTGCAAAATGTATTAGCACCTCCAGTTCTTTTCTTTTTGATTGGAGCAATATCAGTACTCTTTAAATCTGATTTAGAAATTCCAGCTCCATTACCTAAACTCTTTTCCTTATATCTACTATTAGCTATTGGTTTTAAAGGAGGTATAGAGATACAGAAAAGTGGGTTTACTGATCAAGTATTGCCGACTTTAAGTGCCGCGATACTAATGTCACTAGTAATCCCTCTAATTGGATTTTTAATTCTAAGATATAAGTTTGATGTCTTTAATTCAGCAGCAATAGCAGCAGCATACGGTTCAATTAGTGCTGTTACATTTATTTCCGCAGAAAGTTTTTTAGAAAGTCAAAAAATAGCTTTTGATGGGTTTATGGTTGGCGCCTTAGCTTTAATGGAATCTCCTGCAATAATTGTTGGATTATTACTTGTGAAATTTGCAGCTCCCCAAAATAGACCAAAATCAAGAAAAATGCATCTAAGCGGAATATTACATGAATCACTTTTAAATGGATCAGTGTATTTATTGCTTTCAAGCTTAATTGTGGGATTTCTAACTGCTTCTAGTAATCCCTCAGGGATTACAAAAATGGAACCATTTACTGGACAATTATTCTATGGAGCAGAATGCTTCTTCTTGTTAGATATGGGAATAGTCGCAGCTCAAAGATTGCCGAGGTTGAAAAATGCAGGTTCATTTTTAATTGGCTTTGCAATTTTCATGCCGCTATTTAATGCATTTATTGGTGTTTTCGTTGCGAGATTTTTATCTTTAGGACCTGGCAACGCACTTTTATTTGTGGTTTTATGTGCAAGCGCCTCATATTTAGCAGTTCCTGCAGCTATGAGGATGACAGTTCCAGAAGCAAAATCAAGTTATTATATTTCAACAACACTAGGTCTAACTTTCCCATTCAATATAGTTCTTGGCATTCCAATATACATGAGTTTAGTAAATACCATTATCCCACTTTCTCCTTTATAAAAATGAAAAGATTAGACTTAATATTTAGTGAAAGAGAACTAAATGCAATCATTAAAACACTAGAAAAAGCTAATGTTCCTGGATATACAGTTATGAAACACGCCACAGGCAGGGGGCCTGAAAGAGTTGTTACAGAAGATATGGAATTTACAGGGTATGGATCCAATGCTCATGTAATTGTTTTTTGTGAGCAAGAATTAATAGATAAAATGAGAGATAACATTAGGGATGATTTAAGCTATTACGGAGGAGTCGCTTATATTTCTGAAGCAACCCCCCTCTAATATTTAGTTTTCACGAATGAATCCAATCAACTCTTATATTTTTTCTACTATTTAAATATCTATCAATTGACATTGCGGCAATACATCCATCAGAAGCTGCAACAACGGCTTGCTTAAATGGTGTATTTCTTATATCTCCAATAGCCCACACTCCATCAGAGTTTGTAGACATAAAGTCATCCACAATAACTCCTCCGTCTTCTTTTAAAGCAATTTGATCCCCTAAAAAATCAGTAATTGGCTTTGAACCACTCATATAGACAAAGACTCCATCTAAATTTAAATTAATAGGATTTTCCTCTTGCTTATTTTTTACAACAACTCCGTTCACACCCATATCATCACCCAATATTTCTAATAATCTTGTTCTACTCCAATGTTTTATATTTGAATTATCCATCAATTCCATAGCTTCTTCATTATCTGATTTAGGATCACTTGATGTAATCCAATGGACAGTAGAAGCAAACTTAGTAAGAACAGTTGCCTCTTCAATTGCCTCCTTGTTCACTCCAACCACGGCAACTTCTCTATTTTTATAAAAAGCTCCATCACATGTAGCACAATAACTTACTCCTTTACCAAGAAAATCCGCTTCTCCCTTGAATGATGCAGGCCTACCCATAGCTCCACTTGCAAGAACAAGTGCTTTAGCCTTGAAGGTTCCTTCAGGTGTATAAACCGTTTTCCATTCTCCACTAGAGTCTATCCCAAACACTTGTGCTCTTCTATAGTCTGTACCATATTGCACAGCCTGTTCTCTCATTAGAGTAAGTAATTTCTCACCACTTATATCTACAGGAACACCTGGATAATTAGCTATCTGATGAGTTATAGCTAAGGCGCCAACAGATGGATTTTTATCTAAAATTACAGTCTTTAAGTTTGAACGAGATGTATAAAGTGCGCAAGTACATCCGGCCGGACCTCCACCGATAATAACTACATCTGCCTCAATGATTTCCAATTTAATAAAACTCCTTTTAGTAGTTAATTAGATGAGTTTTTGGTTAGAAGATATCTTTAATGTTAATACCTAACCTTTATCTAGATATAACTTAAAAGAAAAAATAGAAAAAAGCATAATATAGAAACAAACTTACATAGGAAAAATAAAAAATATTTATTGTCACAATTATCTATTACGTGAAATGTTCTGTATTGATCTATTATTAGATCATATCGGGTAGATTAATTGCCATAGAAACATTATATTTTTCATGACCAACTCTGATTACCTTTTAAAAGCTGCTATTAAGAAAGTAACCGAAAAATTAAACGAGATAGTGGTTGAAAAAATTGAAGAAGCAACAAATATTGCTCAGGATGCTCCAGAAATCCTCAAAAAAGAATTTGATATTTTGAAAGAATCCATCATGGAAGAAGCCTCAAGAATGGAAAAAGCAGACAATGTTCAAGAAAATGAAACCGCCAATACTTATCAAAATTCCAAAATAAAAATAGCTTTAAATGAAATTGAAATTATTAATAACCAAATTGATCTATTTAATAAAAAAATCAATAATCAAATTAAATGAGTTATTACATTCTTCATGATCTTTTTAAAAAATTGAAGAGGGGCTTTCTTATATGGATAACCCTGATTTCGCTTTTAATAATTTTGTGGCTAGATAATCTTAGATTTACAATTTTCCAAACTAAGAGCCATAAAAAAAGTAGAATCCAAATTAAACGAGCTAAGTGGTTTACTAATCAATTAATTAACCTTGGTTCAGCATTTATTAAAATTGGACAATTATTATCTGCAAGACCTGATTTAATTCCTAATACCTGGATACAGGAATTATCTAAATTGCAGGATCAAGTTCCTAATTTTTCATTTAAGCAAGTTGAAGAAACTATCCTAGAAGAACTAGGTTCAAAGTTTAATGAAATAGATCAAATAATATGCGATCCGGTTGGATCAGCATCACTAGCTCAGGTTCATAGGGGGACTTTAAAAGATGGTAAGGAAGTAGTATTTAAAGTTCAAAGACCCAATTTAAAAGAATTATTTATTATTGATTTGGGCATAATGCAGCAAATAGCAGGATTGTTGCAGAAAAATAAAAATTGGAGTCGCGGAAGAAACTGGGTTGCGATTGCGAAAGAATGCAGGAAAGTTCTTATGAAGGAACTTGATTTTAATTGTGAAGCACAATATGCAGCAAGATTTAGACAGCAATTTCTTGATGATGAAAATGTTGAAGTTCCTGAAGTAATTTGGGATATGAGTAGTGAAAAAGTGCTTTGTTTAAGTTATCTAGAAGGAACAAAAATAAGCGATTTAGAAAAATTACAATCCCAAGAAATTAATTTATCAAAAATTGCAGAAGTAGGTGCCATCAGCTACCTGAAACAATTAGTGAATTACGGTTTTTTTCATGCAGATCCTCATCCAGGTAATCTAGCAGTTTCAAATAAAGGTAAATTAATTTTTTATGATTTTGGAATGATGGGCAATATCTCAAATAACCTTCAAACAAGGCTAGGGGGAATGGTTCAGGCTGCCGCTTTAAGAGACGCCTCATCACTTGTAAGTCAATTACAACAAGCTGGTCTAATTTCAAAAGATATTGATATAGGACCAGTCAGAAGATTAGTCAGATTAATGCTTAAAGAAGCCTTAACTCCACCATTTAGTCCAAATATAATTGAGAAATTATCTGGCGATTTATACGAACTTGTTTATGAAACCCCATTTCAACTTCCAGTGGATTTAATATTTGTAATGAGAGCTTTATCAACTTTTGAAGGAGTTGGCAGAATGCTTGACCCAGGGTTTAATCTTGTATCAGTGACTAAGCCTTATTTAATAGAACTTATGACTTCTAATAATCAAACTCCTAATGATTTAATCAACCAATTTGGAAGGCAAGTAGGTGAACTAGGATCCAAAGCTGTAGGAATTCCCAAAAGAATAGATGAAAGTTTAGAAAGATTAGAGCAGGGCGATTTACAATTACAAATAAGGATGGGAGAGTCTGATAGACAATTTAAAAAAATGTTTACTGCTCAAAAAACATTAGGCCATTCAATTCTTATTGGAAGCTTATCCATTGCATCTGCTTTACTTGTAACCAATAAACAAAATAATTTTGCATTGTTGCCATTATTTTTTGCACTACCCATAAGTATTGATTGGATAAAATGCCAATTAAGTATGAGTAAAGGCTCACGTTTAGAAAAACTTAAGCGCTAGAGAAACTATATATTTTTAGGACCCAAACCTAAAGCTCCAGCAAATCTTGCTTGACTTCCCAGTTCCTCTTCAATTTTCAAAAGCCTATTATATTTTGCAATTCTTTCACTTCTACTCAAAGAGCCGGTCTTGATCTGACCAGATCTTGTGGCGACAGATAAGTCAGCAATTGTTGTATCTTCCGTCTCACCACTTCTATGACTTATAACACTTGTAAAACCGGAAGTCTTAGCTAACTCAATAGCTTCTAATGTTTCAGTTAATGTTCCAATTTGATTCACTTTTATTAGGATTGAATTAGCAGATTTTTCCATAATCCCTTTCCTTAACCTTTCTGTATTAGTAACGAATAAATCATCGCCTACAAGTTGAACTTTATTTCCCAGTTCTTTATTTAATTCTGACCAACCCTCCCAATCATCTTCTGCTAAACCGTCCTCTATTGAAACTATTGGATAATTAGAAACTAATCTTGAAAGATATGAAATCATTTCAGAACTATTTAAATTTTTTCCTTCATATTTATAAATGCCATTGTTATAAAATTCAGTACTGGCAGCATCTAAAGCTAAAGAAACTTGCTCACCAGGAATAAATCCAGCTTTTTGAATTGCTTCTAACAGTAAGTCACCTGCCTCTTCACTCGATGATAAATCAGGTGCAAATCCACCCTCATCGCCTACAGCGGTAGATAGACCTTTTTTATCCAGTAATGATTTTAATGAGTGAAAAATTTCAGTACCCATTCTTAGTGATTCACTGAAATTCTGAACTCCATGTGGGACAAGCATAAATTCCTGAAAATCAAGTCTATTTGGCGCATGAGCACCGCCATTTATTACATTCATCAATGGTACGGGAAGAAGATTAGATAATGGATCTCCAAGATATCTATAAAGGGGGATGTCTAAAGCATTTGCTGACGCTCTGGCAGTTGCAAGACTTACTGCAAGGATTGAATTAGCTCCAAGGTTGGACTTATTAGGAGTTCCATCAATTTCAATCATTAACTTATCTACCGCCGTTTGATCTAAAGCTGACAAGCCACATAAAGCCGGCGATATTGTTTCATGAATTTTATTAACAGCATTTAATACACCTTTACCCATATAATTTGAACCGCCATCTCTTAATTCATGTGCCTCATGAGCACCAGTACTGGCTCCGCTAGGAACAATTGCTATACCCCTTGCACCACATTCCAAAAAGACTTCTGCCTCGACAGTCGGATTGCCTCTTGAATCAAGGACTTGCCTTGCTTCAATAGTGTCAATAAGAAAATCAATAGTTTCTTTCACAATTTAATTATTACTATTTAAATCCTATTAATAGCTGAACTATTTGGCTAATATCTGAAATATAAATGTTTATCCAAATATAATTTTTGGTTTCAGAACAACTTAGATAAAAATAAGATTTTTGTTAATGCCTAACCCTACACAATGGCTTTCATAAGCATATTTTTAAATTTCATCTTACAATTTGAAAATTATTGGATGATTATTAATGCAGATCCTATTTAGAATATTAAATAATAATCAACTATAGTTTTATAGTTTATGAGAGAAACCCTTACATCAAGTCCTGAACTTTTTAGCGATATAAGTTGGAATCTTCTTCTATTAGGCGAAGAAACAGCAAAAAAATGGGACCATAGCGAATTTAATATTGAACACATAATTCATACATTGTTTTCATCAAGTGAATTTTTTGCTTTCATTGAAAAATTATCAATAGACCAAGATACAGTTTTAGATATAACAGAAGAATTTTTAGAAGAGAGCCCAACAAATGAGTCAGAAATTTTTACTATCGGGGAAGATTTAGAAATTCTTTTAGATAATGCAAATCAGATTAAAATTCAATGGGGATCAAGATTAATAGAAATCCCACATTTACTCATTGCTCTTGGAAGAGATTTAAGAATTGGTAATTATGTTTTTCAAGAAGGCAATCTTTCAATTGAAAAATTAGAGGAAGAATTAAAGTTTTTTCCAAATATTAATCAATCGAAAAATTCTGTTGATTATAAGAATGTAATTGAGATAAATAATCAATCTAATTTCGAATCAAATAAAGAAACTGAAGTCAAAGAAGAAAAATCAGAAAAAGCTATAGTTCCATTATCAAAAAGTGAACTTCAAAGCGAAACCAAAAAACAAGTTGACAAAGATGAAAATGCCCTTTCACTTTATGGAAAGGATTTAACAGAATCAGCTAAAAAAGGTTTACTAGATCCTGTTATTGGAAGAGAAAATGAGATCAACAATTTAATGAGGGTACTATGCAGAAGAAACAAAAATAATCCAATACTTATCGGTAATCCTGGAGTGGGTAAAACCTCAATTGCGAAACTACTTGCACAATTAATCTTAGAAAAAAAAGTACCGGATTCTCTAAAAGACTTTAAGATTATTTCACTTGACTTAGGAGCATTAGTTTCTGGGACAAAATTTAGAGGCCAACTAGAGGAACGACTAAGTTTAATACTGCAGGAATTAAACGATCCAAGCCAAGGAATGATTTTATTTATTGATGAAATCCACTCAATATTGAGTTCTGACAGATCTACTGCCGATATTAGTAATATCTTAAAACCTTTACTAGCAGAAGGAGAACTTAGATGTATTGGTACAACAACACCTGAAAAATTTCGTGAAACTATTGAAAAAGATCAGGCATTGAATAATTGCTTTCAAAAGATAGTTGTTAATGAACCTTCAGTAGAATTGAGCGCAAAAATACTGCAAGGCATCAAAAAGAAATATGAATTACATCATGGCATAAGTATTTCTGAAGACGCTGTGAATTATTCTGCAAAATTAGCCGACAGATATATTAGCGATAAATGTCTCCCTGATAAAGCAATAGATTTAATTGATGAAGCAGCTGCACAATTAAAAATCGAGTCTAATAACAAGCCTCAAATTATTCTCCAACAAGAAAACAAAATTCATACTATTGATGAAAAACTGAATAATTTGATAGATGGAAATATCGAAGAGAAAGAAAAACTATTAAATATGAGTCAACAAGCAGAGGCAAAATTGAATGTTCTTTTCGATAATTGGAATAATTTACGCGAAGAAATGGTGAAATTATCTATTTTAATGAAAGCAGAAGATAAGCTAACAAAAAAAATTAAAGACAACTCTAATTATGAGATTGTAAATGATTTTGATTTTTTAGAAAGGCTTGAAGAAGAGTTAAGTGAAATAGAGAATGAAATACAAAAAGTTAAAGGAAACTTTAAAAAAATAAAGAAAAATAGAAATTTCCCGTTCAAATATCAAGTTGAACCTGATGACATTGCTGATGTTATCTCAAAAATCACAGGTATTCCAATTTCTAAAGTAGTTTCAAATGAACGAAAGAAGTTAGTTAATTTAGAAAAAGAATTAAGTGAAAAAGTTATTGGCCAAGAAAAAGCTATAGAAGCTGTTTCTTCTGCAATTAGAAGGGCTCGCGTTGGCATGAAAAGTCCCAAAAGACCTGTTGGTTCTTTTTTATTTATGGGTCCTACAGGTGTTGGTAAAACGGAATTAGCAAAATCTCTTGCATCAGCATTATTTGATGAAGAAGGAGCACTTTTAAGATTAGATATGAGTGAATATATGGAGAAAAATGCAGTAGCAAGACTTTTGGGAGCTCCTCCAGGTTATGTTGGTTATGAAGAGGGAGGGCAATTAACTGAAGCCGTAAGACGCAAACCCTATTCAGTAATACTTCTTGATGAGATAGAAAAAGCACATACAGAAGTTTTTAATATCCTTTTACAAGTCTTAGATGAAGGAAGATTAACGGACTCTCAAGGTAGAACCGTGGACTTCAAAAATACCGTAATCATTATGACAAGTAACCTAGCTGGGAAAGTTATACTGGAGTATTCAAAAAAGATTTCTAAAAATGCAGAAAAGTTAGTAAAAGATCAACAAACTCTAGACAATTCGATTCGCAATACATTGTCTTCAATTTTTAGACCTGAATTTTTGAATAGGATTGATGAAGTAGTAAAGTTTGATCCATTATCTATTGATGAACTTCAAAAAATAATTATTATTCAAACAGAAGATTTAAAAAACCTACTTCTTGAACAGAGAATAAATATCACAATAGACAAAAAAGTTATCCAAAAAATCGCAAACGATTCCTACGAACCTGAATATGGTGCTAGACCACTTAGCAGGGAACTTAGAAGACAGATAGAAAATCCCTTAGCTGCAAAACTGTTAGAAGATAACTTTAAAAACAAAAAGAATATCATAATTAAACTTAACCCTGCCAAAAAGGATGAGATTGTTTTCAGCCCTAGCTGAGGAGTAAATCAATAAGTTAAAATAAAAATTAAAGCGTAAAGCTTAATTCTAAAAAATATTGTGACAATTCCTACTACTAATCAAGAACCTCTTAAAAAAGAGTCCCCTCAATTGGAAGAGCCTAAAAAAAAGAATAATTTTTTAAGATCTACCTACGATGAGCTTAAACTTGTCGTGTGGCCAAACAAACAACAACTTTTTAGCGAATCGGTTGCGGTTATAATTATGGTATCCTTCTCTGCGGCAGCAATAGCATCTGTCAGCAGATTCTATGGATGGGCAGCCTCGCAAATTTTTGGTTGAATATCCCTAAATATTATTTTTATTAAAGACCTTAATTAAGTTTCAAGAAAAAAAATGAGTAATGAATTGACTACAAACCTTGCTTCTTCAAAGGCAAATACTAGCATCGCAAGATGGTATGCAGTTCAAGTTGCATCAAGCTGCGAGAAAAAAGTAAAAGCAACTCTTGAGCAGAGATCAGTAACTTTAGGAGTTAATAATCGAATCATTGAAATTGAAATCCCCCAAACTCCTGGGATTAAATTAAAAAAAGATGGCAGTAGACAAACTACTGAAGAAAAAGTTTTTCCAGGTTATGTCCTCGTAAGAATGATTTTGGATGAAGATACAATGATGGCTGTAAAAAGCACTCCAAATGTAATTAACTTTGTTGGTGCTGAAGACGGTAGAGCTAGCGGGAGATCACGAGGTCATATTAAACCTCGACCATTATCCAGACAAGAAGTTAATAGAATATTCAAGCGCGCATCAGAGAAAAAAGCTGTCATCAAGTTAGATATTGAAGAAAAAGATAGAATCATAGTAACTAGTGGTCCATTCAAGGATTTCCAGGGAGAAGTTATAGAAGTTTCTGGGGAAAGAAATAAATTAAAAGCATTACTTTCAATATTTGGGCGCGAGACTCCTGTAGAATTAGAATTCTCCCAAATCAATAAACAAAATTAATTTCTAATTGTTCTTGTTTATCGAGTAAAATAATGATTTTCTACCTCAGCTTAAATTCTCTAATCTAATGGCAAAAAAAATTGTTGCAGTTATTAAGCTTGCTCTGCAAGCAGGCAAAGCAAATCCTGCTCCCCCTGTAGGGCCAGCTTTAGGACAACATGGTGTAAATATCATGGCATTTTGTAAAGAATACAATGCAAGAACACAAGATAAAGCAGGTTTTGTAATTCCAGTTGAGATTTCTGTTTTTGAAGATAGAAGCTTTACTTTTATTACAAAAACACCACCTGCTTCTGTCTTAATAACAAAAGCAGCGGGTATAGAGAAAGGATCAGGTGAATCCGCGAAAGGTTCCGTTGGGAATATAAGTAAAGCTCAATTAGAAGAAATAGCCAAAACTAAGCTTCCTGATCTAAACTGTTCTAGTGTTGAATCAGCAATGAAAGTAATAGAGGGTACTGCTCGTAATATGGGCGTCTCTATTACTGATTAAGTTCAAAACAAAATTACTCACTATTTAGGGGAGGTTAGTTAATAACCGTTTGTACCCAAAATTACTATGAAAAAACTATCAAAAAGAATGGCGGCTCTATCAACAAAGATAGAAGATCGTATTTACGCCCCACTTGAAGCCCTTAGTATTATCAAGGAGAATGCCAACGCTAAATTTGATGAAACTATTGAAGCCCATATACGTTTAGGTATTGATCCAAAATATACTGATCAACAATTAAGGACCACAGTCGCTTTACCAAATGGTACTGGCCAAAGCATCAGAATTGCAGTAATCACAAGCGGTGAGAATGTATCGAAAGCTAAGTCTGCTGGTGCAGATTTATTTGGAGAGGAAGATCTTGTGGAAAGCATCAACAAAGGAAATATGGATTTTGATCTACTTATTGCAACTCCAGATATGATGCCAAAGGTTGCAAAATTAGGACGAGTTTTAGGACCTAGAGGTTTAATGCCTAACCCTAAAGCTGGTACAGTGACTAATGATATTGCTAATGCAATAAAAGAATTCAAAGCTGGTAAGCTCGAATTTAGAGCAGACAAAGCAGGTATTGTTCATGTCCGCTTTGGAAAAGCCAGTTTTACAAAAGAGGCGCTATTTGACAACTTAAAAACCTTACAAGAATCAATTGATAAAAACAAACCAAGTGGAGCTAAAGGAAAGTATTGGAAAAGTTTTTATATAACTTCAACTATGGGACCTTCTGTTCAAGTAGACATAAATGCCATACAAGATTACCAACCTGAAGGTTAACCCTTTGTAGTATAATTTAAAGTGCAATAATACGGCCAAAGAAAGTAGGTTTATTTAGTTATTCTAAATTTTTAATTCCTACCGAGGACTCGTCTTAATTATTTCTTTTTGGATCTAATAAAAGCGGCCTCTTTTAAAAGAACTTTGCCGCATTTCCTGCTCTCCCTAAATTACGATCCAAAAAAACACAATGGGCCGAACACTAGAGAATAAGCAACAAATCGTTACTGAGATTAAATCTCTTTTAAACGACTCGGAAATGGCTGTAGTTCTTGACTATAAAGGTTTAACTATCAAAGAGATGTCAGATTTGCGATCTAGATTGCAAACAACTAACGGCATTTGCAAAGTTACTAAAAATTCATTAATGCGTAAAGCTATTGATGGAGATAGTAATTGGAACGATCTTGAATCTTTACTGACCGGAACAAATGCTTTTGTCTTAATCAAAGAAGATGTTGGTGGTGCTGTAAAAGCAATCCGATCTTTTCAAAAAGACACCAAAAAATCCGAAACCAAAGGAGCTTTATTTGAAGGCAGACTTCTTAGCGATTCTGAAATTAAAGAAATTGCAAGTCTTCCATCTAAAGAAGTATTGATGGCAAAAATTGCTGGCGCTCTAAATGGCGTTGCATCAAAAATTGCAATCTCTATCAATGAAGTGCCTTCTGGACTTGCTAGATCACTTAAACAACATTCTGAAAAATCAGAATCTTAAATTCAAAACCTAATTAATTTTTAAGAAAATGTCCGCAAAAACTGAAGAAATTCTTGAATCATTAAAATCTCTCTCACTTTTAGAAGCTTCTGAGCTTGTAAAGCAAATTGAAGAGGCTTTTGGTGTATCTGCTGCAGCTTCTGCAGGTGTAGTAATGGCAGCTCCAGGAGCAGCTGGCAGCGATGGAGATGGTGGCGCTGCTGAAGAAAAAACTGAATTTGATGTAGTTCTCGAAAGCTTTGATGCAGCTGCAAAAATCAAAGTCCTTAAGGTTGTAAGAAATGCAACTGGTCTAGGTCTTGGTGATGCAAAAGCGCTTGTTGAATCAGCACCAAAGACAGTAAAAGAAGGAATCGCTAAAGCAGACGCTGAATCTTTAAAGAAAGAGATTGAAGAAGCTGGCGGTAAAGTTACACTTAAGTAAAAGTAGATTTTTTCAAGCCGATAACCTTAATATCGGCTTCAAAAATTATGAATAGTGATAGTATTGCAATTGAAGCTGCAACAGATGGAGCCTGCAGTGGTAATCCAGGCCCAGGTGGTTGGGGTGGTTTAATAATTTTTGATGATAACAGTGAATTAGAAATAGGTGGTTCCGAAGAAAATACCACTAATAATAGAATGGAACTGACAGCGGCTATAAAAACTCTTGAGAAATTAAAAAACTATAAATTAAAAGAGAACTTTAAATTAAGAACTGACAGTAAATATGTCATAGAAGGGTATACAAAATGGATTCTTAATTGGAAGAGAAATGGATGGAAAACAAGCGCAGGAAAATCAGTTCAAAATCTTGATTTATGGCAAAAAATAGATCAATTAAGAATTAATGGCCTAATAATGGAATATGTCAAAGGTCATAGCGGGGATAGACAAAATGATAGGGTTGATAAAATCGCAACTAATTACAGCAAAGGCATATCTATAGTAAGTAACTTAAAAGAAGCAGAATCCTCAGTTGACTTTTTAAAAAAAAATGCACCCGCAGAAATTCAGGAATTATTTTCAAGGAATGAATTAATCCAAAAATTTGCAGAAAAAAAGTACTTGTTAAGTTCACTAGAACTAAGTAAATTATTGGGTAAAGAAAACCACTTAGAGATAAAACAATATTTATTTTTTGAATGGCGTAATTGGAGATTGATTCCTAAAGATAAAAAATATTGGATAATAGAAAAAAAAGAATCCTAATTTTTTATGAATGAACAGAAGGGGGTATTTAAAAATCTTTATAAAAGCTTAATGAACCCCATACTAAAAAAAGACACTGGAATAGATGCAGAATATTTAACAAATTTATCTCTTAGCCTTCTATCATTCAGTTCAAGAAAACATAATTGGCCTATAGTTTCATCAATCCTAAAAAATCTAAATCAAGAATTTTCCATAGTTGATAATAGGTTAAGTCAGAACATATGTGGAATAAATTTTTGTAATCCTATTGGTTTAGCTGCAGGTTTTGATAAAAATGGCAATGCTGCAAATATATGGAGAGATTTTGGTTTTGGATTTGCTGAACTTGGTACCGTAACTAAATTTGCTCAAGAGGGCAATCCCAAACCAAGGTTATTTAGATTAGCGGAAGAAGAGGCAGCATTAAATAGGATGGGTTTCAATAATAATGGGGCTGAAAATCTAGTTAAAAACTTTCTTGAACAAGGTATTGAGTTGAAAAAAAACAGGAAGAATATTTGTTTGGGAATAAATTTCGGCAAATCTAAAATTACAGTTTTATCTCAAGCAAAAGATGATTATTTAACTTCTCTAAAATTATTAATTCCATATTGTGATTACGCAGCAATAAACGTAAGTTCTCCGAATACTGAAGGACTAAGAAAGTTGCAAGATCCAATTCTTCTAAAAGAACTTCTTAAAGAAATTAAAAACTTACCTAATTGTCCTCCATTATTTGTAAAAATTGCGCCAGATTTAAGCCTTCAAGATATAGAAGATATTTGCCAATTAATAATCGAGGAAAACATCGATGGAATAATTGCTACTAACACCAGCATTGATAGATTAGGTCTTGAAGATAGAAAGATCAGGCAAACCGGATTATTACTTTCTGAAGAGAATGGAGGATTAAGTGGAAGGCCTCTACAAAAAAAAGCAACTCAAATAATAAAACATATTCATAATATTGATAAAAAGATTATTTTAATTGGCGTTGGTGGGATCGATAGTCCTGAGTCAGCTTGGGAAAGAATTTGTTCTGGAGCATCATTAATTCAAGTTTATACAGGATGGATATATAAGGGTCCACAATTAGTACCCGACATACTTCAAGGAATTATAAAGCAACTCAATAACCATCAATTATCTAATATAAAAGAGGCCATTGGATCAGATTTAAAATGGGTTGAATAAAATTAGAAAATGAATAAGTAATAATGAATAAATCCGAACCTAATAATTACTCAACAGAAGCCATGCAAATATCAAACTTAAAGCATGGAGGAAATGTATATGCATATGCAAAAAAATTAAATTTATTACCCTCAGAAATCATTGATGCAAGTGCCTCATTAGTACCCTTTGATCCCCCTCAAATAGTAATAGATTCATTAAATAAAGAAATTAAGAATCTTGGATTTAAATATTATCCTGAGAGAAACTTAAGTGATTTGAAAGAAATCATTAGTCAATTTCATGGCATACATCCAGACAATATATTGCCTGGAAATGGAGCTTCTGAGCTAATAACCTGGGCAGGTTATGAAGCATCCAAATTTGGAACCAGTTGTATTCCATCTCCATGCTTTATTGATTATGAAAGATCTTTAAATTGTTGGAATAGTAATTTTATACATTGCGAATTACCAAAAAACTGGAATAATAATTTTCCTCAATCATTTCCACTTCATCCTAAAGGTGATGTTATTTGGATAACAAATCCTCATAACCCCACCGGCCAATTGTGGGAGAAAAATTCATTAGAGGAAATTATAAAAAAATATAAATTAGTTATCTGTGATGAGGCTTTCTTATCGATGACACCTAATGGAGAGAAAGAATCTTTAATACCACTAACCAAAAAATATGATAATTTATTAGTCTTGAGAAGCTTGACCAAAATCTTCAATATCCCTGGTCTTAGATTAGGTTACGTTATTGGCTCATATAAAAAACTTAAACAATGGAAAATCAAGAGAGATCCCTGGCCATTAAATTCCTTTGCCATTAAAGCGGGAATTGACCTACTAAGTAATAACCAATTCTATGAACAATGGACAAGGCAGATTCACAGCTGGATCAACATTGAAAGAGAAAGAGTATATAAAAAACTATCAAAAATTGAAAACCTTAAAGTTCATAAATCTTCAACCAACTTTTTTTTAATAGAAAGTAAAACATCCTTATCGCCGAATATAAAATATTTAGAAAATAAGGGAATATTGCTTAGAGAATGTACTTCATTTAGATTTCTTGATGAAAAGTGGGCAAGAATAAGTTTGCAGAGTAATAAAAAAAACACTCTTTTATGTAAAGAAATTCAAAACTCCTTCAAAAAATAATTAATAAATTTTTTAATCTCAATTTTAGATTTGATTTTATTATTATTTTCCATATTCTTCCTCATAAGATCTAATATTTTATATTGATTTTCTCCATTTTTTGATTTTATTTTAAAAATTCTTTCTAGAGTTCCTTCAAAAACTTCTTTAGAAATTTTATTTTGATTCATTAAAACTGAGCCTCCAATTTCAGCAAGAATCATTGCATTTTTCTCCTGGTGATTATTTTTAGAATAAGGAAATGGAATTAAAATTGAAGGTTTTTGAGTCTCTATTAGTTCATTTATTGTTCCTGAACCAGATCTAGATATTACAAGATCACAGTTCTGAATTAAAGCTGCGATTTCATTAGTAAATTTCTTTTGAACATAATTTTTGAAATTTTTTACATGAAAGGATTCTTGATTATATCCACCAATAATATGAACTATCCGAAACTGTTTTTTCATTAAAAATTCTAGAGATGCGTAAAGAATTTGATTTATAGCTTTTGCTCCTTGACTACCTCCCATAACAATCAAAAGAGGTCCTTTTCCTTTTGGAACCCATTCTGGCAAAAGATTAGATTGATAGAATTGCTCTCTTAAAGGGGTACCAGTGAAAATAGTTTTACAATTTTTTAAATAAGAATTTGTTTTCTTAAATCCTAAGAAAACATAGTTACATAAAAAACCAAAATATTTCGTGACCATTCCTGGAATTAAATTTGATTCATGAATAATTACAGGTATCCGGAGAAGTTTTGAAGCAACAATAGTAGGTGCTGAAATATAACCTCCAGTCGTAAATACTAAGTTAATTTTTTTTTCTTTTAAAATCCTAATTATTTGGAAAGTTGACATTAAAATTTCTATATATTGATAAAATAAAAAAATATTTTTTCTTGGTGTCTTTATATTCAAAGTTCTCAAATTATATTTTTTAGGAATAAAATTCCCATCATGTCTTTGATTAATCCCCAACCAATGAATATTCCATTCATCTTCTACCTCTTTAGAAACTGCTAAAGCTGGAAAAATATGACCTCCTGTTCCACTAGCTGCAATTAATAAATTATTTTTTTTAGACATAAAAAATTTAATTAGTAGAATGAAAATAAAAAATGATAAATATGTTTAATTTAAACTTATTCAAAAATATAGGAGTTCCTCTCTACTTACTTATTTATCTCATTATTCCCTATTCAGCAATAACGCAAACTTTAAAAGTTGATTTTATAAGAAATCTAGAAAACTCTTTAAATGCTAGAGATTTAGAATTTATTAGAAATAATTTTAGAAATGATGAAAGCCAAAACATAGCAAAACAATTTTCAAAGATTATTAATGATTTCCCTGATAGCAAATGGAAGATCAAAAGATTTAAATCTAATATTCCAAATAAAGATATTTTGAAAATAAAAGTTTCTGGGGAAAAAATAGTTAATGGAGAAATACATATCCTCGAATCCAATTTTGATTATTTATTTTCAATAGTAAATGGAAAAATAGATGAAGGGATTATCAAAAATTTATTCACAACAATAAGAAATGATGATGAGAAGATAGATATTAGTTTTAAAATTCCTGATAGAGTACTTACTGGTTCAACATATGATATCGATATTATTATAAATAAGCCTCTTGAAGAAGTGATTATTGCTGGAGCTATAAAACCTCATCAAGTAAATTCATTTTTTGAACAAGAAATATTATTGGAGCCATTAGCGGCTGGAGGAATTTTTAAAATAACACGAGCTCCTTCAAAACCAGGAATACAAATATGGTCAGGGATTATAGCTCACCCAAAAGGAATGATAACTTTCACAAAGAGTATAGATATTGTTGCTGAGATATAGCCTAAACGTCGTTTAAAGCAGCTACACCAGGTAAAGTTTTACCTTCTAAAAGTTCCAAACTAGCACCTCCTCCAGTAGATATATGAGACATTTTCTCAGCTAATCCTGCTTTCTCTACTGCTGCAACTGAATCTCCACCACCAATTATTGTACAAACTTCAGAAAAAGCACTTAAGTCCGCAAGGGTAGTAGCTATTGCGTTTGTACCTTCTGCAAATTTATCAAATTCAAAAACACCCATTGGGCCATTCCAAATTATTGTCTTACATTCTGCAAGAGCATTCTGAAAAACTTTAATAGAATCTGGACCAATATCGAGACCCATCCAATCCCCACTAATTGAATCAATTTGAGATATTTTACTTTCAGCGTCAGGAGAAAATTTATTAGCTAAAACAACATCAGTTGGTAAAAGTAACTCGACTCCTTTTGCTTTTGCTTTTGCTTCTAAATCTTTGGCAAGCTCAAGTTTATCTTCCTCTACAAGGCTCTTTCCAACATCTAAACCTCTAGCTTTATAAAAAGTAAAAATCATACCTCCACCAATCATAATTTTGTCACACTTATCTAATAAAGAATCAAGCACTCCTATTTTGCTACTAACCTTTGATCCTCCAACTATTGCTGCCAATGGACGTTTTGGAGCATCTATTGCCCCTTGTAAGTATTTCAATTCTTTTTCTAAAAGGAATCCAGCTACTGATGGACTTAAATAATTAGTAACTCCCTGAGTAGAAGCATGAGCTCTATGAGCAGCACCAAAAGCATCATTTACAAACATATCTGCATGTGATGCTAAGTTTTTAGCAAAATCCAAGTCATTCTTTTCCTCTTCACCAAAAAAACGAACATTTTCAAGTAAAAGAACATCTCCATTATTTAAGCTATTTGATTCTGCAATTGATTTATCACCTATACAACTGTTAGTAAGAGCAACGTTTTTTCCCAACAATTCACTTAATCTCGCTGCTACTGGAGTTAATCTCATTTTTTCATTTACCTGACCCTTTGGTCTTCCAAAATGGGCAGCTAGGATAACTTTTGCAGAGTTATTGATAAGATATTCAATAGTTGGAATCGCTGCTCTAATACGCGTATCGTCAGTTATCTGACCACCTTCATTTAATGGAACATTAAAATCTACTCTGACTAGAACTTTTTTTCCTTCTAAATTTGTCTTATCAAGACTGGAAAGAGATAATTTTGACATTAAACAACTTAATTTTTAATCTTAAGACCCTAACGTTAATTTGAGCTTATTGGGTTAAAAAGTAGTAACTGTTACCTATGCCTTAATAAATTTTAAGAATTAACTATTATAAAAATTTCTTAGTTATAAAATTTATACTAAAATTTAGAAGTAAATACTTTTGAAACTAATACAAATTAAAAGGAATACAAAAATTTTATTTGATTTATTTAAGTGGACATAGCCAAAATTCAATGGTATCCAGGCCATATAGCGAAAGCAGAAAAGAAATTATCTGATGTTATCAATAAAGTAGATTTAGTTATAGAAGTTAGAGATGCAAGAATTCCTTTGTCAACAGGGCATCCACATTTAAATAAATGGATCAATAATAAAAAACATATTCTTGTTATTAATAGATCAGACATGATCTCTCCTAATAGCATCAATAATTGGAATAAATGGTTTAATTCTAAAGATCAATATCCGCATTGGTGTGATGCTAAAAGAGGTATAGGTATTAAAGAAATTTGCAAATCCGCCATAGAATCCAGGTCATCAATTGACGATAGAAGACTTTCTAGAGGAATGCGAATTAGGCCAATTAGAGCCCTTACTCTTGGTTTTCCAAACGTAGGCAAGTCAGCATTAATAAATAGAATTGCAAAAAAAAGAGTTGTCGATAGTGCTAGGAAAGCCGGAGTGACTCGCAATTTAAGATGGATAAAATTAGATATTGGGATAGATCTGCTAGATGCTCCTGGTGTTATACCTCCTAATTTAGAAGATCAAAAATCAGCACTTAATCTTGCACTCTGTGACGATATTGGAGAAGCTGCTTATGAAATTGAAAGTGTCGCAATTGAATTTATCAAAATTATATCCACTCTCAACAAAGATAAGGATGCAAACATCTCAGTAAAAAAAATATCTAATAGATACGGAGTTGATATTACAAAAGGCTTTGAAAGTCCATCTAATTGGATCAATGAAGCAGCTTCAAAACATACCTCAGGCGATAAAAGAAGGATGTCTCATAAATTATTGGAAGATTATCGAAATCAAATGCTTGGTAAAATTGCTTTAGAAGTCCCAAAATGGAATTAAATAATAAAGATTCTTTCGGAATTGGAGAAGGTGAACTTATAGAAATTATTTATGAGCTACCTCTTCCTATGAGACTAGACCGATGGTTGGTAAGTAAAAGGCCAGAACAAAGTAGAGCAAGAATTCAAAATTTTATAAATTCAGGTTTAGTACTTGTAAACTACAAGACTGCGAAAGCCAAAACCCCACTAAAAAATGGCGACAATGTTCAAATCTGGATGCCACCTCCCGAACCTCTTATATACTTAAAACCTGAAAAAATGGATTTAAAAATCCTTTTTGAAGACGAGCACATCATAGTAATCAATAAGCAATCAGGATTAATTGTTCATCCAGCACCGGGACACAAATCAGGAACTTTAGTTAATGGATTACTTTTTCACTGTAATGATCTACCTGGAATTAATGGGAAACTACGACCAGGTATTGTACACAGATTAGATAAAGATACCTCTGGATGTATGGTCGTAGCAAAAAGCCAAGAGGCACTAGTAAATCTCCAAAAACAAATAAAAGAAAAGATAGCTTCCCGAGAGTATATTGCAGTAATTCATGGAGCGCCTAATTCTGAAGAAGGTCAAATAGTAGGGAACATTGGCAGAGATAGATTAAATAGATTGAAATATACAGTAGTTGAAGAAACTTCAGGAAGGTATGCATGTACCTATTGGAAGTTAAAAGAAAGATTGGGCAATTACTCATTAATGAGTTTCAAATTAGATACGGGGCGAACGCATCAAATAAGAGTTCATTGCGCCCACATTAATCATCCAATTGTCGGTGATCCATTGTATGGAAGATGTAAAAAACTTCCATGTAAATTGGAGGGCCAAGCGTTACACGCTATTAAGCTTGGTCTTATACATCCAATGAATGGTAAAGAAATGATTTTTGAAGCTGAATTGCCATTAGATTTTAGGAAATTACTAAACGTTCTTAAAGTTAAATAAGATTTAAAGAAGAATTGATAAGAGATTTTGTATACGTGTTTTTAGTTTTAGTAAATATTGTAGAACTTTCTCCTTCATCAACTATCCTTCCTTGATTCATTACTAGCAACCTATCACAAAATCTTTTTGCAATACCTAAATCATGAGTAATAAAAATAATCGTTAAATTCATTTTTTCTTGCAAAACTCTCAGTAATTCAAGAATCTCTATTTTTACTGCAGCATCTAGCATATTTACACTTTCATCACAAATCAAAATTTTTGGTTTCAATAATAACGCTCTAGCTAATGAAATTCTTTGCAATTGACCACCAGATAATTGACTAGGGTAAGAATTAAAAAAATCATTATTTAAGGGAAGATTTAAATTTCTAAAAATTAATTTTATTTCCTTTTCTATTTTTCTTTTATCTGAAATTTTCTGAATAAAAAAAATATCTTCCACAATATTTTTAATTGTCATTTTTGGATTCAAACTTGAAAAAGGATCTTGAAATATAATTTGCATATTTTTATGCTTTTTATAAGATTTATTTTTTGTCGATTCATAATCTTTATTATAAATTTTTATTTCCCCACCTCTTACTTTCAGAAGTCCAATTAAAGCCCTACATAAGGTACTTTTACCACTTCCTGAAGAACCAACTATTCCAAGAGTCTCATTTTTATATAATTTGAAACTGACTTCATTTAAAGCCTTATTCCATTTATGCTGAAAAATTGTAGAATTTAATTTATACCAATGTCTTAAGTTATTAACCTCTAAAAGAACCTCATTTCGAATATTATTTTTAATTTTTGGTTCTAAAACTATTTTCGAAGCATTTACTAATTTTATTCCGATATCTGACTTTGGCGATTGAAAAATATCTAATATATTTCCTTTTTCAACAATTGAACCTTTTTCAAGGATTGCAACTTTTTTACACCACTTTGCCGCAAGATTAATATCATGACTAATTAAAATTAAAGTAGTGTCAAATTTATTGCATAAGTAAAGTATTTCGTTCATAATTTCAAAACTTGTTTTGGTATCTAGGCTTGTTGTAGGTTCATCGGCTATTAATAATTTTGGTTTTAAAGCAAGAGCCATTGCTATAGAAACTCGCTGTCTCATACCACCGCTAAATTGATGAGGAAAAGAATCCAATCTACTTTCTTCAATCCCTACTTTTCGAAAAACTTCCATTACTAATTTATCAATCAAAAAAGATGATTTATTTTGATCATGAGTTTTAAATAATTCATATAAGTGATCCCTAACTTTCATTAGTGGATTAAGTTTTTTAATGGAATCTTGATAGATAAATCCAAAATTTCTTCTTCTAAATAATTGCGCCTGTCTATTATTTATTTTTCTAGGATCTACACTAGCAATCGATAAATAACCTTTAGAAGTTGCCGTTTCAGGCAACATATTTACTAATGTTTTTGCGAAAGTAGTCTTTCCACATCCAGAGGGACCTATAATTGCCAAATGCTCTCCTCTATCTATTTCAAGATTAAAATTATTGATAATAGGCGGCTGTTTTAAACCATATTTAACAGTAAGATTTTTAACTGTAAGAATTTTTTCTTTTTTTATTTTCATGATTTTATAGCAAATTTTTCTAGTCCTAAATAAAATACATCTAAAGCAATATAAAATGTCTGAGGCAGCTGCAAATTCAAAAGAAAAAAACGAAATTGAAGTTTCCAAAACTATTTTGCCTGAAAATAAAAAATATGAAAGTGAATCTTTGAATTATGAGATAAAAATTCCCGATTGGCTTCTTAGAGACATCAATAATTATGAAAAATCAAATAAAGACAATGATGATAATCAAAACCTTATCGTAAAGGCTTTTAAACTTGCTTATAACGCTCATGATGGACAACTCCGCGCGAGTGGCGAGCCATATATTATCCACCCAGTTGCTGTTGCAAATCTTTTAAAAGAAATAGGTGCAAGTTCATCTGTCATTGCTGCAGGACTTTTACATGATGTTGTTGAAGATACAGGCATTGATTTATCTGAAATAGAAGCAAATTTCGGATTGGAAGTAAAAATACTTGTGGAGGGTGTAACAAAATTAGGAGGGATTCACTTTAATAACAGGACTGAAGCACAAGCTGAAAATCTTAGAAAAATGTTTTTGGCTATGGCTAGCGATATCAGAGTAGTTCTAGTAAAACTTGCAGATCGACTTCATAACATGAGAACAATTGAATGGCTCAATGATGAGAGGAAACAAAGAATAGCGAGAGAAACAAGAGAGATTTATGCACCTTTAGCTAATCGATTAGGAATAAATAGATTTAAATGGGAATTAGAAGATTTAGCGTTTAAATTTCTTGAGCCTAAACAATATCAAGATTTAAAAGATCAAATCTCTGTTAAAAGGAGTGATAGAGAAAAAAGATTAAAAGTAACCTTGAATCTTATGAAAGAAAACTTAGTCTCAGCGGGTTTAAAGAACTTTGAAATAACTGGAAGACCAAAGCATCTTTATGGCATCTGGAGCAAAATGGAAAGACAGCAAAAACAGTTTCACGAAATTTATGATGTTGCTGCTCTAAGAATTATCGTTGATAATTCAGATAGTTGTTATAGAGCTTTAGCGGTTGTACATGATACTTTTAAACCAATTCCAGGCAGATTTAAAGACTATATAGGATTACCAAAGCCCAACGGATATCAGTCCCTACATACTTCAGTTATTGGAAGACATCGACCTATTGAAGTTCAAATTAGAACTACTTCCATGCATCAAATTGCAGAATATGGTATTGCCGCGCATTGGCAATATAAAGAGGGTGGTTCTCCTGCTAAAAGCAATGCCGAAAGATTTAATTGGCTAAGACAACTAGTTGAATGGCAACAAGAAGGTAATGAAGGTGACCATAATGATTATTTAGCTTCAATTAAAGAAGATTTATTTGATGAAGAAGTATTTGTAATCACTCCTAAAGGAGATGTTGTTGGTTTAAGAAAAGGATCTACCGCAATAGATTTTGCCTACAGAATTCATTCTGAAGTTGGAAATCACTGTAATGGAATAAGAATTAATGAAAAGCTTTCTCCATTATCTACATCACTACAAAATGGGGACTTCATAGAAATTTTGACAAATAATAATGCCACTCCAAGCTTGGATTGGCTGAACTTTGTAGTTACGCCAACTGCTAAAAATAGAATTCGGCAGTGGTATAAGAAAAGCCATCGGGATGAAACGATTAAAAGAGGCAGAGAATTACTCGAAAAAGAAGTAGGTCGAAACGGTTTTGATACATTGCTTTCTAGTGATGCTATGAAAAAAGTTGCTAATCGATGCAATTTAAAAAGTACGGAAGATCTTTTGGCATCGCTTGGTTTTGGGGGTTTAACTTTACATCAAGTATTAAACAGACTACGAGAAGAAATAAAATTACAGACAGAAGATATAAAAACTGATTCTGATTCTGAGATAGCGCAATCTCTTAAAAGTAATAGTAATTTA
Organism: Prochlorococcus marinus CUG1416; assembly: GCF_017695965.1. Taxonomy (NCBI): domain Bacteria; kingdom Bacillati; phylum Cyanobacteriota; class Cyanophyceae; order Synechococcales; family Prochlorococcaceae; genus Prochlorococcus; species Prochlorococcus marinus. The sequence goes on along the minus strand of NZ_JAAORM010000001.1, from coordinate 188,676 downwards.
TCTACTAATAAATCTCATTCGGCGGCTAAATCACCAATTTCAGGAATAGAAGGTCTTGATTACAGAATAGGTAAATGCTGTACTCCACTTCCGGGCGAGGATATAATCGGGACCGTATCGCTTGGTAACCATGGGATAACCATTCATAAGGCAGATTGTGAAAATGTCATGCCAATTCCAATAGAAAGAAGATTACCTGTTGGATGGAATCAAGATAATAAAACTGGCGATAATAAGTTTCCAATTCAGCTCCGAATAGAAGTAATTGATAGAGTGGGAGTTCTTAAAGATATTCTTATGCGGTTATCTGATAAAGGTATAAACGTTAGCGATGCCAATGTTAAAACTGCTTATGGCAAACCAGCTATTATCAATCTCTGCGTAGGTCTAGAAAGTTATAATCAACTTCACAAAACAATTGATCAAATTAAATCCATGGCAGATGTTTTAGATATTGCCAGAGTTGGACAAAGTTAATTTTAAAAATCAGAAATATTTATTTTTTAATTTTTACCTTGTAGATAAAGAAAACAATACTTCCGCAAATCAAAGCCAATAGTAAACCAACACAAGATGAACCCAAGATTAATTTTAGTGAAACAATTCTACCTTGTTTCCATAAGTCATCAATAACCAAACTTTTTTCAATAATGTTATTGGAAGAAGAATTAAAAAAAAGCGATCCAACTTTATAGTTAAAATAATAAAGTGGAACATAAGTAAAGGGGTTACTTATCCAGGTACCAATTGCAGCTAGGACAATATTCCCCTTAGCTATTTTCGCAAAAAATACCCCTATTAAAGTCTGAAACCCAAAGAAAGGAAAGCAGCCACTAAATACACCTATAGCTAAACCTTTAGCATTAAAGAAAGGACTCCCATTCTGATTCCTAAATAATGATAGAATTTTCTTATAGGTAATATCTCTTTTAGATCTCATTCAGAAAGAAAAATTCAAAATTAAATTCTTGATAATCTTACTTAATTATCTATAACAAAGCGAGAGATGGATTCGATAGTTACTACAGAAGATACGATAGCCGCAATTGCTTCAGCTATCAGTATAGGGAAAGGAGGCGTTGCGATAATAAGAGTATCAGGGAAAGACTCAATAAATTCTTGTAAAAAGATTGTTCAAACTAAATCTAAATATGCATGGGAATCCCATAGAGTTTTTCACGGTTTTATTCAGGAAAATACACAAACTAAATTTATAGATGAGGTTTTAATTTTAGTAATGAAATCACCAAATAGCTTCACGGGAGAGGATGTTGTCGAAATACATTGCCATGGAGGAATCATCTTAGTAAATAAAGTTCTAAAGATATTATTATCTAGTAATTCTAGAGTTAGACTTGCAAATCCAGGAGAATTCAGTCAAAGAGCTTTTCTCAATGGAAAAATAGACCTTACTCAAGCCGAGTCAATTAATCAATTAATTAACGCAAGCAATATCAAATCTGCAGAGTTAGCTTTTAGCGGGGTTCAAGGAGAAATAAAGAAAAAAATTGATGATATTAAAAATCACCTTATAAATGAACTTTGCGAGATAGAAGCGAGAGTTGATTTTGAAGAAGACTTCACAGATTTTGATTACACCAAATATCTAAATAACATTAAAAAAGTAAAAGAAAAAATAGAATTACTAATAGAAAATGCAAAAAGAAATTCATATATTCACAATGGAATATCTATTGCGCTTATTGGTAAAACAAATGTTGGTAAAAGCTCTTTACTAAATTTGCTTGCAAAAAAAGAGAAGGCAATCGTAACTAATATTCCTGGAACAACTAGAGATGTTATTGAAGTTAATTTAACTATTAATGACATTCCAATGAAAATAATTGATACTGCTGGCATAAGAGAAACTCATGAACAAATTGAAAGTATTGGAATAAAAAAAAGTTTTGGGAAAATTAAAGAGTCAGATTTTATAATTTATATTTATAGTCTTGAAGAAGGATTTAATGAAGAAGATAAAAAAATAATAAAAGAAATCCCCAAAGATAAATTAATTACTATTTTAGGCAATAAAAAAGATTTAATTAATTCTAAAAGTATTAATTCAAATGAGTTAAAAAACACAATTCTTATGAGCATTAAAAATAATGATGGTGAAAAATTATTAATCGACACAATCATAAAAAAATGCGGATTAAAACAAGTAGAAAATATCAATATATTTTTAAACGAAAGACATTTAATGAATTTATCTGCTTGCCTATCTAATTTAAATGATACTGATGAAATAATTAAAAATAAATTGCCATTTGATTTGTTATCAATAGAACTGAGAGATGGAATTCAAAACTTATCTAAAATAACTGGCCAAGCATTAACAGAGGAACTTCTAGATAATATTTTTTCTAAGTTTTGTATTGGTAAATAAATTTGAGTTAAATTACATAGTGATATATAGTTGATTCTCTAACTTCAGTTGAATTTTTATTAATTAATTATTTTTTAGTTTAGTGGATTTAAATACTCGAATAATAAGTAAGATCATTGATAATTGGATCGATGAAGATATAGGAAGGGGAGATCTAACAAGTCCTTCTATTACAGAAGAGAATGGTAATGCATATTGGATTGCAAAAGAAGATGGTATATTTTGTGGTGTTGAAATTATAAAAAAAATTTTTAAAAAAATTGATTCAAATATCAGTTCAAAATTTAATATTTCTGATGGAGATAAATTTTTTAAAGATCAAAAAATCCTGGAAATATATGGACCTTCAAAAAGTTTGCTAGCTAGTGAAAGGATCAGCTTAAATATAGCGATGCATTTATCTGGAATATCAACATATACAAATAATCTTGTAAATAAGTTAGAAGGCACAAATATAAAATTAGCAGATACTAGAAAAACGACTCCTGGCTTAAGAATATTTGAAAAATATGCATTCCAATGCGGAGGTGGAGTGAATCATAGAATGGGATTATACGATGCAGCTATGATAAAAGAGAATCACATCGCATGGACAGATAATCTGCATAATGCAGTAAAAAAAATTCGACTAAATTCACCTTTTACAACTCATATCATAATTGAAGCTGAGAATATCAAACAGGCAAAAGAAGCAGTATTAGCAGGAGCAGATAGTGTCTTATTAGATGAACTTAGCCCTGAAATAATCCAAAAAAACGTTCAAGAATTAAGAGATTTATCAATGAATAGCTTAAAAAAAGAAGTCAATAAAAATTTGATAATAGAAGTTTCTGGAATCAACCCTAAAGAAATTAGTAAATATCTAATAAAAGGTATTGATTTGATTTCAACAAGTTCTTCAATTACCAAAAGTAATTGGATTGATTTAAGTATGCGTTATATTAATTAACTATATAGATAAATAATTGAATAATTAATGCTAATCATTTTTAAAGAACTAACAAAAAACTTTGAACAATCTCTTTTAGATAGTCTTGAAAAAAATGATAAAAAAGGAGAATTCGAAAATCTTAGAAAAAATTTAATTACACAAGCATCAAAAGAAGAGTTTGGTGATTATCAATGTAATATTTGTCTAAGTTTATCTAAAATATATAAAAAGAAACCAAGAGATATCTCTGATGATTTTGTTAATCTTTTAAATAAAAATAAAAGCATATCAAAATTATGCAAGAGTCTAGAAATAGCAGGACCTGGATTTATAAATATAAAATTAAAAGATGAAGTTCTAATAAATGAAATCAAATCAAATATTCAATGCCAAAGGTCTGGAGTACCTCTAATTAAAAAAGATTTAGATAATGGTTTCTATAATAAAGTTATTGTAGATTTTTCTAGTCCTAATATTGCTAAAGAAATGCATGTTGGGCATTTAAGATCAACAATAATAGGTGACTCAATATCCAGAATTTTCGAGTTAAGAGGTTATGAAGTATTAAGACTCAATCATGTTGGTGATTGGGGAACACAATTTGGAATGCTTATTACTCAGCTCAAAGATTTATATTCAAATGATCTAGAAGAAATAGGTAAGATCAAGATAAGTGATTTAGTTGAATTTTATAAAGCATCAAAAAAAAGGTTTGATAATGAATCTGAATTCCAAAAAAGATCTAGGGAGGAAGTAGTAAAGTTACAAAGTGGAGATACTAAATCGATTCAAGCCTGGAAATTGTTATGTGATCAATCGAGAAAGGAATTTGATGAAATCTATAAAAATTTAAAAATAAAAATTAAAGAAAGAGGTGAATCTTTCTATAACCCATTCTTAAAGTCAGTTATTGATGATTTGAATTTTAAAAAAATACTCATAGAAGATCAAGGAGCAAAATGTGTATTTTTAGATGGGATGACTAATAAAGAAGGCAAACCTTTACCGCTAATTATTCAAAAAAAAGATGGCGGTTTTAATTATGCCACCACAGATCTTGCTGCTATAAGATACCGATTCAACAAAGCTCCTAATGGGGATGAAGCTTCAAGAATTATTTATGTAACTGATCATGGACAAGCGAATCATTTTGCTGGAGTTTTTCAAGTTGCAAAAAAAGCAAAATGGATCCCAGATAAGTGTCAAGTAGACCACGTCCCTTTTGGGTTAGTTCAAGGAATTGATGGCAAAAAACTAAAAACAAGAGAAGGTGAAACAATACGTCTAAAAGATTTATTAAAAGAAGCGGTTAGAAGAGCAAAAGAAGATTTATTAAAAAGATTAGAAGATGAAGATCGTTACGAGACCGAAGAATTTATTACAAATACTTCAAGAATTATTGGATTAGGAGCTGTTAAGTATGCAGATTTAAGTCAAAATAGGATAACTAATTATCAATTTAGTTTTGATAAAATGCTTTCCCTTAATGGAAATACTGCTCCTTATTTGTTATATACACTTGTAAGAATTTCAGGAATTAAAAGAAAAAATGATTTTGTTTATGACTCTAAAGATTTTCAATACATAAATTATGAACATAAATCTGAGTGGAAACTTATCAGAAAATTACTTAAGTTCGATGAAGTCATAATCTCTATTGAAAAAGACTTAATGCCAAATAGACTATGCAATTATCTATTCGAGCTATGTCAGACTTTTAATAGATTCTATGATCAAGTTCCAATCCTAAAAGAAGAAAAAAATATAAAAATTTCTAGACTTAATTTATGTGACCTAACTGCAAAAACACTAAAATTAAGCTTAGAGCTTTTAGGAATTGAAACTTTAGAAAGAATGTAATGAATGATTTTGATCCATTAAATAATCTTTTCCCAAAACCAAGAGAAGAAATAATAAAAATGCAGTCTTACTCTGCACCTTTAGAAAATAGAAGAAATTTACTCCGCTTAGACTTTAATGAAAATACTTTAGGTCCAAGTCCTAAGGTTATAGAGGCATTACAAGCGATAAAATTAGATGAGATTTCAATTTATCCAGAATATAATTTTTTAAAAAAATTTTTATGTGATCAATATCTTGATTCAAGAAAATTTGGTAATGATGAAATAGGGATTTTCAATGGAGCAGATGCAGCAATAAATGCAATTTTCAATTGCTTTGGAGAAAAAGATCAAATATTTCTAACCACAAATCCAACTTTTGGTTACTATTCTCCTTGTGCAGAAATGAGAGGAATGAAGAAAATAAGTTGTTCTTACGTTGGAGAAAACTTTATATTCCCTATCAAAGAATTTAGGGAAAAAATAATAAGTCATAATCCAAAGTTAATATTTATTTGCAATCCAAATAATCCAACAGGAACGGTTTTAAGCTCTCAAGAAATAATTAATTTAGCTAATATCAATCACGATTCACTAATAATTGTAGATGAACTATATGAAAAATTTAGTGGAGATAGTCTTCTTGAATCGATAAATTTTGAAAAGAATAAAAATATACTAATAATCCAATCTCTTTCAAAAACTGCTGGTTTAGCTGGTTTAAGAATAGGTTTTACTTTTGGCAATAAAAGTTTAATTCAGTACATTAATAAAGTTACAGGACCATATGATGTAAATAGCTTTGCTATAACAGCAGCATTAGCAGCACTTAAAGACAAATCATATATTGATAATTATGTTTTAGAAGTAAAAAAAGCGAAGGAATGGATTTTAAATAAATTTAAATCAACAAAAATCAGGACCCACTTTAGTGGAGGTAATTATTTCTTAATTTGGCCAAAAAAAGATCCTAAAATCTTAATACAACAGATGCGAGAAAAAGGTGTTCTTATTAGAAGTATGGAAAACAAAAAAGATATCGGTCAGTCAATAAGGGTTAGTATTGGAACTAGAGAACAAATGATTTTTTTCTGGAACAATTACAAGGTGTTAGATTTAATACATTAATTACTGAAAATATAAATTGTATTTTGATCGATTCTTTTAGGTTTTATTTGATAATCTTTTCCAACATATTTTACTTTAAAATCTTTCATATTTTCTATAAATAAATCAGCATTGGAGAAATCACATTCTTTATTAATTTGTTTGTCACGTTCAAAGTGAACAGGAATAACTACATTAGGTTTTAAGATCTTAACTATTCTTGATGCTTCTTCCCCATCGTAAGATTTTTTTCCTCCGCCAATTGAAATAAATAAGATATCTGGGCGAGACAAAATAATTTGACTATTAATATCAATATCACCAGCAGCTCCTCCCATATGAACAATTTTAAGATCATTCTGCTCCCAAGTCCAAACAGTTGCCATACCAAATCTTCTTCCATCTACTCTGTCATGTGGTACAGAAATTCCATTTAATAAAATATCCTCAAATTGATAGATTCCAGGCTCAACAAACATTAATTGATCATTATGGTTATATCCTTCATCTGGAAGCCTAGAACTAGCCAAAATAAAATCTACGTTGACTTCTTTTGGCTCCTTTAAATTACTTGCACAACCTATTGATTTAAAGGGATTTATAAGAATAGATTTTTCTTCACTATTAATTAAAAAACTACTATGTCCCAAACTTTTTATTACTAAATTCCTTGCCAATAATGAGGTAGGTAAAAAAGAGCTAAATAATATAAAGAAGAAAATGTTTTTAATTTGAGAAATCATAATATTAACTTTTTTGTATTTTACTTTTGTTCAGCCATTTTTAGAAAATTACTAATTACTTTATGACCAAATTGTGTCAATACACTTTCAGGATGAAACTGTACCCCATGTAAATGTTTATATTCTTTGTGCGAGATAGCCATAATAGTTGAGTCTTCTAAAGTGGCAGTTATCTCGAAACAAGATGGCAAAGAACTTGAATCAACTATAAGACTATGGTATCTAGTCGCCACAAATGGAGTCTCGATATCTTTAAACAATCCTTTTTGATTATGAAATATTTTGGATGTCTTTCCATGCATAAGTTCTCTCCCAACTACAACCTTACCTCCAAAAGCTTGGGCCAAAGCTTGATGACCTAAACAAACTCCCAATGTCGGAATATTTTTAGATAATTTTTTTAGTATTGGCAGACAAATTCCAGATTGATCTGGATTACCAGGACCTGGAGATAATAGGATGCCGCTAGGATTGAGTTTGATAATTTCTTCTAAAGTAATTTCATCATTTCTTTTCACTAATAATTCTTTAGTTATTTCATGCTCATCTGAAAGTTCTCCTAAATATTGGACAAGGTTATAAGTAAAACTATCGTAATTATCAATAACAAGAAACATATTTATATGGATTTAAAATAACAACTTTATTTTAGGAACAAAGATATATACAGCAATAATAACAGAATTAATGGAAGCTAATAATACAGCTCCTGCAGAAGTATCTTTTGAAATTTTAGCTAAACTACTAAATTCTTTTTTCACTAATAAATCAACTATCGATTCAATAGATGTGTTTAATATTTCTAATATTAAAACAGACATAATGGTGGCAATCAAAATTACATAATTGCTTAGACTAATTTGCAGTAAAAAACCAATCATTAAACTTGTAATTGCAAAAATTAATTGAATTTTAAAATTTCTTGAAGTTTTTATTACGTAACTAATTCCACTGAAAGCATACTTAAAACTTATTAATACATTCCTAGACGTTTTGTATGATTCTTTTCTATTTTCTAAAGACTTTATTTTTTTTTCCATAGATTTTTAATCTAATCGAGTAATTAAATATTCCTGAAAATTTAACATATTTTCTAAATCTAGAGCATTATTATGTTCCCATCCCAAAAGATGTAAAAATCCATGACTAGCCAACCAGAGCATCTCTCTATAGATTGAATGTTTATATTCATAAGATTGCTCAAGTGCCATCTCTAATGATATAAAGATATCTCCCAACTCTATGTGATCTAAATTATTGAAAGATTCATCAGAAATGATTGGGAAAGATAGGACATCAGTTGGACCATTTTTTTGCATCCACTTCTTATTCATAGAAGCCATTTCTTGATTAGATATTATCTGAAAGCCTAATGAAAAAGATTTTTTTTCAAAAATAAATTTTGGCAATTCATAATCATCTTTTTTTAATATTGTATTTATCCAAGATAAAAAAACTTTCTCCCAAAAAATAGATTCCAAAATAAACTTACTTTTAATATCTTTTAACTTATTTGAAAGTTGAGAAAAATCATTACATTGGAAAACCAAATCTAAATTTATTTCAGAAATAATTTTTTCTTTCATACATTCTTATACAGGAACATTGGGCTTACCTATTGTGGCCACAAGTATTAATATCCCAATTAAGACTAGAAAAGTTATTGAAAAATGAGAAATACTTTTTGAACCCTTCCTGACCATATTTCTCATAGCAAGCTTTATAAAGCTTGCAGGAGCAACTTTTTTTTCTAAATTTTCGTTTTTATTTTCCATTAGTTATTCAATAGATTCGTTAGAAGAAATATTCATGCGTAATAATTCATGAATAAACGGTTCAAGTCCACCATCTAACACACTATCTAAGTCGTTAGTCTCCTGCATAGTCCTAAGATCTTTTACCATTTGATAGGGATGGAAAACATAATTTCTTATTTGATTGCCCCATGCAGCTTCCACAATATCACCTTTAATATCAGCGACTTCAGCAGCTCGTTGTTCTTTAGCAATCACTAGTAGTTTAGACTTAAGAAGTAACATAGCTTTTTCTTTATTTTGTAATTGAGATCTTTCTTGGGTACATCTTACTGAAATCCCTGAAGGCAAATGAACAATTCTTACTGCTGTTTCTACTTTATTAACATTTTGTCCTCCAGCTCCACCGGATCTACTCGTTGTAATTTCTAAATCTTTTTCAGGTATATCAAGTGAAATATTATCATCTAATTTTGGCATAACCTCTACCCCAGCAAAGCTGGTTTGTCTTTTTCCATTAGCATTGAAAGGAGAAATTCTTACTAATCTATGAGTTCCTTTTTCATGTTGCAGATAGCCGTATGCATATTTTCCATCAATTTCGAACGTTACACTTTTAATACCTGCTTCTTCTCCTTGAGATAATTCATTGATTACAAGGCTCATTTGATTATTATCGGCCCATCTTGAATACATTCTCAATAATATCTCTACCCAATCCTGTGCATCTGTTCCACCCGCACCAGCGTTAATAGAAACTACTGCTCCTTCCTCATCGTATTCCCCACATAACAATCTTTCAAATTCCCATTTATCTAAATTCTCTCTTAACTTCTTTAAGCCCTGCTGGGATTCCAAAATCATTTCCTCTTCCGGTTCTAAAGAATAAAGCTCAAGAGAGGCATTAGCATCAGAAATAAACGATCTCCATTCATCTAACAATTCTAGTTGAACTTTGACATCATCAAGGATTAACATTTGTTTTTTCGCTTCTTCTTGATTCTCCCAAAATTCGGGCTGAGAAGAAATTTGCTCTAACTCTCTCCTTTTCGCTTTTAAGCTTGGAACGTCAAAGACAATCCTGAGCTTTACCCAGGCGCTTTGTTAGTTCCGAAAGATCTTTTTTAAACTCTGTAATATCTATCAAAATAGAATTAAATCATTATTTATAATCTAACAAGCAGTTTTGTTTAATAGTATAAACTAAGTATTATTTTATAAAAATGTCCAAAGTTGAAATTTATACTTGGCAATATTGCCCATTCTGTATTCGAGCAAAATCTCTACTCAAGAAAAAAAATATAAATTTTACAGAATATAAAATAGATGGCGATGAAAATGCCAGAGCATTGATGACTGAAAGAGCTGATGGTAGAAGAACATTACCTCAAATATTTATAGATAATGAGGGTATCGGAGGCTGCGATGATCTCTACATACTAGAAAATGAAAATAAACTAGACTCATTATTAAACTAGATCTTATGAAATTTCTATTCGTAATAGATCCAATAAAAAATATAAATCCCTTAAAAGATTCATCTGCGGCTTTAATGCAAGCATCATCAAAAAAAAATATTGAAATCTGGAGTTGTACTCCTCAAGATCTTGAAGCTAGAGGTGATGAAGTATGGGCATCTTCTGTAAAAATTGAAGTAAATCCATGGATTTCTTTTAAAGCTAATGATTGCATACCTCTCGCCGAATTTAATTGCATTTGGATGAGAAAAGATCCTCCTGTAAATGAAGCATATTTATATGCGACACATCTCTTAGAAGTTGCCGAAAGAAAAGGAGTAAAAGTAATTAATAAACCTTCATCATTAAGGGCATGGAATGAAAAGTTAGGTGCATTGAGATACAGCCACTTAATGGCACCAACAATAGTTGCGAGTAAGGTAAAAGATCTTATTAATTTTGCAAATATAAATAATGAAGTAGTCATAAAACCTCTTGGAGGGAAAGGTGGTCAAGGTGTTATCAGGATAAATAAAAATTCCCCAGGGATTAAATCAATCCTTGAATTAATAACTTCTCAAGAAGAATTACCCGTAATGATGCAAAAATTTATTCCTGAAGTCATAGAGGGTGATAAAAGAATAATTATCGTAAATGGTGAAGCAATTGGAGCTATAAATAGGATTCCTCAAGGAGGTGATTTTAGGAGTAATTTAGCGATGGGAGGGAAGGCTGAACCAACAAAATTAACAGAAAAAGAAAAAAGTATATGCTCAGAGTTATCTCATCACTTCAAAGATGAAGGTTTGTTTTTTGTGGGTATTGATGTAATAAATGGAATGCTTAGCGAGATTAATGTAACCAGTCCAACAGGTTTAAGAGAAATAGAAAATTTATCTAACAAGAATGTTTCAGAGGAAGTTATTGCAAAATTAGTGGAAATTATCTAGGATTTTTAGCGGAAAATATTTGTTTTACTATAGATTCAAATTTTAATTTAATCTCATCTATTTCTTTCTCTAAAACAGAGCCTGAAACAATACCTGAACCGGCAGTAAATTCAATATTTTCTTCAATATATCTAGCGCCTCTTATTGCCACAAGAAATGAAGCATTTCCTGATGCATCAACCCAACCCATTGGAGAAGCATAATTTCCTCTAGGAAAAGACTCAAGAGTGTTGATCCAATCCAACGCTTCATTTTTTGGGTATCCACAAACAGCCGGAGATGGATGCAAATTTTTAAGCAATTCAAAAGGACATATGTTTTCAACTGTAGAGAAAATGTGTGTTTGCAAATGAGAAATATCTCCAAAGGAATTAACCTTGATATCACTTTTTTTATAGTTTGTTATTTTTGAAACTTCTAAACATTTTATTAAATACTTTATTACATAATTATGTTCCTTTAAGTCTTTAGAACTTCTAAGGAGTTTATCAAAATTTGAATCAGTTGAGATGGTTCCAGCAAGAGCCTCCAAAATTAAATTAGGTTTAGTAAAAGAAAATAATTTTTCTGGAGATGCTCCAAACAAAATATCCTTACTATTCCTTTTCCAAACGTATCTGCATGTATTTGGTTGATTATTTTTTAATCTTTTTAAAATTCCTAATAAATCTAATTTATTTTTAAGTTTTATTTTAACCCTGTTAGCTAAAACTATCTTATCTAGGATACCTTTCTCTACTAATTGAATCCCTCTATTTATTACCTGTTTCAAATTGATTTTAGAAGTTTCTAAGGAGTTTAAGAAATCATCAATAATAAGAAAATCAAAACTATTTTTTAAGCTAGATAATTTTTCTAATTCTGAGTCAGAATTAATAACCTGATTTCTAATTGCCCATATTTCTTCAATTAATGTTCTTAATGATGACTTACCTTCAACATGACCATTGATTCTTAACCAGCAATTATTATCGCTTTTAATAATTAATATTTTTGGTAAGATAGCTTCCAAACTAGGAACATCTAAAGATAAATACTTATTATTCAAATTTTCAGAAAAAGAAAATAAATAAATTATTTTTGAAAGTGAGGAAATATGTGATTGATTTGTTAAGTTAATTAAACTTTTAAAATTCTCAGAATTAAAGTCTTTTGCTACCTCAAATCTTTTTGGACCATCCAAAGTAACATATTTACATTTCTCGAGAGCAATATATGAAATGCCATCAGATTCTTCCCAAAATGAAGAAAACTGATATTTATTTATAAACAATTCATATAAGTGAAATAAATCAATACAAGGAATCTCAACACAAATACTTACTAATCCAGAATTTTCCACTTTCTTATCGAAAGTAGAAAATACATCTTTTAAAAAATCTGTAAAGTTTAAATCATTTTTCATTACTTATTGAAAATAACTAAAAATCATGCAATAAAGTAAAAAATGTAACTCAATTTATAAACTACATTTAATAATCATGGAATTTTATGTGTTAATTAAAAATGGATGAAAATAAAAAAAAATTATGGAAACAAGCAATAAAATGGCCTCTTTATTCTGTTGCAATACTTCCGGTATTTATTACAGGGGCTTATTTACTAAATCTATATGAAAAATTAAAAATATATAATTTAATCGCATTTACGTTAGCTGCAATATTGATATTACTTTGGGAAAATCTAACTAATGATTTATTCGACGCAGAAACAGGAATCGATGAATTTAAATTCCATTCTATTGTAAATCTTATAAAAAATAAAAAAATAATTTCATTTATTGCATATACATCTTTAGTTCTTGGTTTATTAATAATTTCAATTATTTCAGCATCAACAAGCATAAATATTTTGATTTTGGTAGCAGCTTGCTGCTTCTTAGGATATTTATATCAGGGACCTCCTTTTAGATTTGGCTATCAAGGTTTAGGAGAACCATTATGCTGGCTTGCATTTGGACCTTTTGCTTACTCTGCAATCTTAATTGCGTTAAATCCGTCTAATATTTATTTCGAAGATATTCCTTGGAAAGTTTCTTTATTACTTGGTTCAGGGCCTTCCTTAGCAACAACTCTAGTATTATTTTGTTCTCATTTTCATCAAATTATTGAAGATAAAAAGCATGGTAAAAATTCACCTTTAGTTCGCTTAGGAGCTAAAAAAGGTTCTCAATTTGTGCCTTGGATAATTTTCACAATATATATTTTTCAACTTTTCACTATAGTTAATGGATTTATTCCAGTTTTTTGTATCCTTTATTTGATTAGTTTTCCTCAAGCAATAAGACTAATAAATTTATTACACTCTTCATATAACAAACCTGCAGCAATAAAAAATTGCAAATTCATCGCAATAAAATTTCAAACTCTTAATGGAGTTGGCTTAATCACAGGATTAATTTTTAATTACTTGATTAATAAATGAACTTAATATTTAAAAAAAAATCTTATTGCTTTAAGTTTTCCACAAAAGTAGAAAATTCTAAAACCACTTACCTTACAAAATCGGGTTGGATAATTAAATTAAAAAATAAAGATAAAAAAATTGGATTTGGAGAGGTTTCACCTCTACTAAAAGAAGACTTAAAAAAATGTGAAGAACAATTAAATATGATTCCTGATAATTTAGAAGTACTAAATTTATCTGAACAAATAAATATTTTTCACCCATGCATTCAGTCTGCAATAAATTCAGCTTTAGCAGAAATAAATGGGAAAATAATTTTTAAAGAAAACTATTTTTTTGATGAAATTGATAAAACAGCCATACTTTTAGATACTAATAATGTAATATCAGATTTAAATAAAATTAAAAAAAGTCAATCTAATATTGGCAAATCAATAACCATAAAATGGAAAGTAGCTTTAAAAAATAATAATGAGGAAGAAGCAATTTTAGCAGAAATTTTAAGCCAAATAGATAATAATATTAAGTTGAGGATAGATGCTAATGGTTCTTGGGGAAGGAAAATGGCTAACAGATGGGCTGATATTTTGAAAGATAACAAAAATATAGATTGGTTGGAACAACCTCTTTCTGTTGATGATATTGATGGACTTAAAGAACTCAACAAAAAAATTCCAATAGCTTTAGACGAATCACTTTTAAAATTTCCAACTTTGATTGATGAGTGGAAGGGTTGGCAAATTCGAAGACCTTCTCAAGAAAAGAATCCAGATAAGCTTTTAAGAGACTTAGAAAATAAAAAAGCTTTAATATCTATAAGTACTTCATTTGAAACTGGAATAGGAAGGAGATGGCTTTATCATTTATCATCGCTACAGTTACAAGGACCAACACCAAAAGTTCCTGGTTTAGCAATGAAAAAGTTCCCTAACTCTTTCCTATTTTCAGATGAAGCAAAAAAGATATGGGATCAACTATGAAAAGTAAAATTCATATTATTGAAGTTGAAAATAATGAAATTCAATCTATGGAGAAAATTATTCAGAAAATTAGAGAAAACAAAATAATTTATATAAAAAACAAATTTCATAAAAACGAAGAGGTACTTGATTCGATACATAAAAATGGACCAGCGATTATCTTAAACAGCAGTGGTAGCAGTGGTAAACCTAGAAAATGTATTCACAATTTAAATAATCTGAAATTATCTGCCGCTACTTCAGGACAATGGCTAAAAGATCAAGGATTTGAATTACACAACTGTATAATTTTTAACACTTTACCCCTCAACCATATAAGTGGCTTAATGCCAATTTTTAGAAGCCAAACTTGGGGATGTGATTGTATTAATATTGCTCCAAATTTAATAAAAAAAACTCGAGAACTTTTACTTTTTACAATTAAATCTAAAAAAAACAAAAAACACTTGATTACTTCATTAGTACCTACCCAATTAATAAGACTTTTAGCTGAAAAAGAGGGTATTAATTGGCTAAAAATTTTTGATTTAATTTGGGTAGGTGGAGCTTCAATTACCCGCGAAACTGCAGAAAAATGTATACAAGAACAAATAAAATTAGCACCTTGTTACGGCTCAACTGAAACAGCAGCAATGGTTACGAGTTTAAAACCAAAAGAATTCTTAATGGGTTATGAAAACGTTGGAGAAATACTACCTGATACAAAAATAAGAATTAACGAACGAGGATTAATCGAGATAAAATCAGCTAGAATTGGAATCGAAATAATAGACTCTTCAAAAACTGAAGATTTCAAAAATAAAAATGGTTGGTTGCAAACAGGTGATTTAGGTGAAATCAATCAAATCAATAATTCTTTATATTTAAAGTTTATCGGAAGAATTGATAACGCTTTTAATTCAGGCGGAGAACTCGTTTTTCCAGAAGTAATTGAATCTCGATTAAATAATTTCATTATGAAAGAAAATATCCCAATTAATAAATTCAATATTTCAAAAGTGCCCGACAAATTATGGGGAAATAAAATTAAAATAATTATTGAATTTAAAAAACTTACAAATCATAAAAATATTGAAAATTCATTAAATTTATTAAAAAACTTTTCTCAAAGTTGGCCTAAACATGAAAAACCCGAGAAATGGATTATTAAAAACAAAAATACAAGTACAGAAGAAATAAATTATAAATTTCAAAAATAATAAATAATAATTAGCACTCTTTTAAATTTGTACTTACATTTGAAGCCTCTATCCATCTTTCTAGATGATCGGGAAGTTCTATTTTATTTCTTGAATCAACATCTAAAGAACAATGTATTATTTTTCCTTCTGCTACTTTATTTCCATTTTTTATAAAAAGGCTATTTACTTGGAACAAATGAGTATTAATTTTATGAGGGGAAATTTTTACTTTTAAGAAATCTCCAATTTTAATAGGAGCACGGAAGTTCGCTTCGCAATTTACTATGGGAAAAATAATCTGATTTTTACGTAAAGAAAAATCTGGAAAAATATCTTGATAAGGAATCCCATAAATTTCAATACTTTCTTCCCAAGCTTCGTGTGACCATTTTAATAAGTTATGAAAATGAATTACACCTGCAGAATCACAGTCACCAAATCGTACTTTTTTCTGCAGTATTAACCAATCAGAGGGTTTCATTTAAAGAACTTATCTATCAACGGAGCCCATAATGACATCTATTGAACCAAGGATTGCCATAATATCAGCGATTTTGGCACCTTTAAGAATATGAGGCAATATTTGCAGATTGTTTAAATCAGCTGCTCTGATTTTAAATCTCCATGGGGTAACTTCATTATTACCTTGAATAAATACACCTATTTCTCCTTTTCCGGACTCTAATCTTGTATACAATTCTCCATTAGGAATTTTAAAAGTTGGAGCAACCTTCTTAGCTACATATTGATAGTCAATACCAAATATTTCACTCTTCTTATCTTCAGTCGCCATTCTTTGAGCTTCTAAATTTTCTGTTGGACCTCCTGGAATCATTTTGCAGGCTTGGCGAATAATGCTCAGTGATTGTCTCATCTCTTCAACTCTTACTCGATATCTCGCATAACAATCTCCTTCTTTTTCTGAAGCGATCTGCCAATCAAAATCGTCATAACATTCATAACTATCCACTTTCCTTAAATCCCAGGAAACACCAGATGCTCTAAGCATTGGCCCAGATAAAGACCAATTAATTGCCTGATCTCTTTGTATTGTTCCAAGACCTTCAATTCTTTTTCTAAAAATCGGATTATTTGTGATTAATTTTTCGTATTCATCTATTTTAGGACCGAACCAATCGCAAAAGTCCATACATTTTTCTAACCATCCGTATGGAAGATCACATGCGACACCACCTATCCTAAAGAAATTATTATTTATTAGCCTTTGTCCAGTGGCAGCTTCCCATAGATCATAAATCATTTCTCTTTCTCGAAAGATATAGAAAAATGGAGTTTGAGCTCCTACGTCTGCTAAAAAGGGACCAAGCCATAAAAGATGATTAGCAATACGATTAAGTTCCAACATAAGAACTCTGATGTAACTAGCTCTTTTAGGAACTGGAATATTAGCTAATCTTTCAGGAGCATTTACTACAATAGCTTCATAAAACATTCCTGCTGCATAATCCATTCTGCTTACATAAGGGACATACATAACATTTGTTCTATTTTCAGCTATCTTTTCCATTCCTCTATGCAAATATCCAATTACCGGCTCACAATCAATGACATTCTCACCATCAAGAGTTACAACTAACCTTAAAACCCCATGCATTGATGGATGGTGAGGGCCAAAATTAACCACCATTGGTTCGGTTCTTGTCTCTAGCTGAGCCATTCGAAATTTAACTTCTAAATAAATCTTAGTCGAAAGTTATGCAAACTGACCTATCTGATTCATCTTTTTTCAATCATAAATCAGTTATGACAGATGAGATTATGGCATCATTAGAGCATTACCCATTAATAAATACAACCCAACTTAAAGGAATAGACGCAACTTTAGGCGGAGGCGGGCACTCTTATCATTTATTGAGAAAATATTCGGATTTAAATATAATTGGACTTGATCAAGATCCATTCGCAAGAAAATCAGCATCAAAAAAACTTGATGAATTTAAAAATAGGATTGATATAAGGGCTGCAAATTTTGCGGATTTTGAACCAAATGCAAAAGTTTCTTTTGTGATTGCAGATCTTGGAGTAAATAGTAACCAAATTGATACCCCAAACAGAGGATTTAGTTTTCAAAAAGATGGTCCCCTTGATATGCGCATGAATCCTTTGCTTGAGGTTAATGCAGAAAAATTAATTGAGACTTTAAATGAAAAAGATCTAGCTAATCTAATTTATAAATATGGAGATGAGAGATTATCACGAAAGATTGCTAGAAAAATAAAAATGGATTTAAAGGTAAACGGGAAATATTCTGGTACAAAAGATTTGGCTTATTCTATTGCAGGATGCTTCCCACCAAAACAAAGATATAAAAAAATACACCCAGCAACTAGAACATTCCAAGCACTAAGAATTGCCGTTAATAAAGAAATTGAAGTATTAGAAAAATTTTTGCAAGTTGTCCCTGGTTGGCTACTTCCAGGTGGAATTATTTCTATTATTAGTTTTCATTCCTTGGAGGATAGATTAGTTAAAAATGCTTTTAAGAATGATCAAAGACTAAGAAACCTGACAAAAAAGCCAATAACTCCTTCCGAACAAGAAGTCGAAGTCAATAAAAGAGCTAGAAGTGGAAAATTAAGAATTGCTCAATTAAAGTAAAGCGCCATTAATTGCTAACGTAATGATTTGATCGAATTTGTAAGAATATGAATTGCTTGTTTTATATCATTTGAATTAGTGCTTAATCCTATACTTAACCTTATTGAAGATTCTGCTTCTTTAAAAGATCTACCTAAGGCGAGTAAAACATGAGATGGTTCACCATTACTGCATGTCGATCCACTAGAACAAATTATTTTAGATTTTATAAGTTTATGAAACTTTGCTCCGTTTAAATCCAATACAGTCAAATTTAAATTATGAGGTAACCTATTTTTTATGGAGCCATTAATTAATAAACCTGAATTATTTTCTAACAAACCCTCTAAAAGGTTATTTCTATACAAAAGTAATTTCTCAGCATTATTTTTTTGATTAAAAACTGCCATCTCTATTGCTTTAGCAAAGCCTACTACTAAAGGAAGAGGTAAGGTACCAGATCTAAGACCATATTCCTGCCCTCCTCCAACAATTAAAGGCTCAAGAGTAATTTCTTGATCAATCAAAAGAAGTCCTATCCCTTTGGGACCATAAATTTTATGAGAACTCATCGTTATCATATTTACATCTGATAGAAGATTGTCTAATTCGACATAACCTAAACATTGCGCAAAATCAGAGTGAAAAGTTATTCCTTTTGATTTACATATCTTTGCAATATTTTCTATGGGCTGAATAACTCCTATTTCGTTATTTGCCATCATGACACTAACCATAAATGTATCTTTTCTAATATTCTTTTTGAACTGTTCTTCTGAAATTATGCCATCTCTTTCCGGAGTAATTTCTGTAACCATAAATCCCTCTTTTTTTAGTTGGTTTAGGGGTTCAAGTACAGCTTTATGCTCCGTTTTCAAGGTAATAATATGTCCATAATTGCCTGTTTTTTTGTGGAAATTTCTTGCAAAACCTAATAAAGCTAGGTTATTAGATTCTGTTGCCCCACTGGTAAAAATAACCTTTTTATTTTTAAGAAATAAATTTTGTTCTATTTTTTCTCTTGAGGCTTCCAATATAGCGCTTGCTTTGATACCCGCCAAATTAGATTTACTTGAAGGATTAGAAAATATCTCACTCCAAAAAGGTTTCATAGAATCAACAACATCTTTAGAGCAAGGAGTTGAAGATTGATAGTCTAGTAGTATGGGAGTTGATAGCATTGTATTTAGTATATAAAATTCTCATTATTACTAGAAAATCAAATTCAAGAATTTAAAAAATGAATGAAATTAATCAAATAAATAATGAACCAGTAAGAAAATCAAGAATTTTATTAGTTGATGATGAGCCTGGTTTAAGAACAGCTGTTAAAACATTTCTAGAAGATGAAGGCTTTGAAATATTTATTGCAGTTGATGGAGAGGATGGTTGGGAAAAAGCTCAAACAATTTTTCCCGATTTGATCATTAGTGATATTATGATGCCCCGAGCTAACGGTTATGCTTTATTAGAAAAAATTAGAGAAGATGAAAAATTAGGAGGAACTCCAGTTATTTTTCTAACTGCAAAAGGAATGACCCTAGACAGAACAGAAGGTTATCTTGCAGGCGTTGATGATTATATTTCAAAACCTTTCGACCCCGATGAATTAGCTGCGAGAGTTAAAAATGTAATCAACAGACAAGAACGTTTACTAAAAGAAGCAGCACGATTCGCAGATATAGACGTAAGCAAAATGGCGAAGCAAATTACTGAAATAAAATCTATGCTCACAGACCAAAATCCGACTAATTCAGAAAATAAAATAAATCTTCCTAGTTTTACTCCAAGAGAAGCGAGTGTACTTCAACTAGTAGCAGAGGGGCTGATGAACAAGGAAATTGCAAGACAGCTTGAAACATCTATTAGAAATGTTGAAAAATATGTAAGTAGACTTTTTATCAAGACAGGTACATCTAGCCGAACCGAATTAGTTCGTTATGCACTTGAAAATCATTTAGTTAAATGAACTAGTTAATTTTTTCGAATTCAATTAGTTTTGAAAAATAAAAAGGAGCTTGATTTAATTTCGTTTTGACTACGCTAAATCCTCTTTGTTTAGCGGCATTAATAATACCCTTTTCTTTTAATGTATAAGCTCTTGTAGTTTTACTTGGCCCAGGAAATAATTTACCTATATTTTTTAGAACAGCAAGAAATGGAGTATACGGAGCAAAGCTAACGATTAGTTTTTCTTTACTTAAATCACATAGATGTTGGACCATTTCTTCTGCGACCGGTTGAGGATAATGAATAAATACATCCAAACAAACTACAACATCAAATAATCCTTTTAATTTTTCTAGATCACAGACTTCATATTTGATTTTACCTTGGTTCAAACCTAAATCTTTTATGCGTTGTTTTGTTTCTTTAATCATTTCAGAAGAAATATCGCTTACCTGTAATTCTTTTATACCAAGTCTAAGTAAGGGTATTGATAGACTTCCTACACCACATCCTGCATCACAATAACTTTTTTTTGTTAGTTCAGGATAATTTTTGATGTATGAAACTACATCATCTACAGTCTTTTGATGTCCTTTTCTAATATTTTTCTGAACTGCATTAATTTCATCAGATTTGCTATAAATTTTGTTCCATCTATCAAAGCCAGTGCCATTAAAATACTCCCTAACTTCACTTTTCTCGATAATCTTATTTGACGACATAATATTCATGAAAATTTATTCTTTTTATATTAACTAACTGGCGCTAAATTAATTGCACGCCATTATAGGAAAGAATTGATTTGTTATTTTGTCAGAATTTAATTCTAAAGATATATATAAAATCGCTGTCGTAATGGGAAGTGATTCAGATCTAAAAACATTGAAGCCTGCTATTGATATTTTAAGAGAATTTGGAATAAAAACTGAAGTTTGTATACTTTCTGCCCATCGAACACCTATTGAAATGATGGAATATGCAAAAAATGCAGAATCAGAAAATATAAAAGTAATAATTGCCGGTGCTGGTGGTGCTGCTCATCTTCCAGGAATGTTGGCATCCATAACTTGCATTCCTGTAATTGGAGTACCAGTAGAGAGTAAGACACTTAAGGGGATTGACTCTCTTTTATCAATTGTTCAAATGCCCGCTGGGATACCAGTAGCAACAGTTGCAATTAATGGAGGTCAAAATGCCGGACTATTGGCAATAGAGATGATCAGTTTATTTGATAAATCCATAAAGGAAAATTTAAAAGAATTCAGAAAAAATCTTCATACACAGGTACGAACTAAAAATAGTAAGTTATCCACTATTGGAGCTGACAATTATCTTCAAAATAAATGAACTAATATTTTTCTATTAGCCCTTTTTAAGAAAGTTTTCTTTTTTTAGATAGTTAATAACTTTTTCAACTGAATCATTTAAATCTAACGAACCTGTATCAACAACAATTTCTGGATTATGAGGAGCTTCATATGGACTAGAAATCCCAGTAAAATCCTTAATTTCTCCCAAACGAGCTTTCTTATAAAGACCTTTAGTATCCCTATTTTCGCAAACTTTGATATCAGCAGCACAATAAACTTCAATAAAATCCTTAGATCCAATAATTTTTCTCACTTTATCTCTATCACTAATAAATGGTGAAACGAATGCTGTAATAGTTATTATCCCAGCATTCATAAATAAATTCGCAACTTCTCCAATTCTTCTTATATTTTCTTCTCTATCTTCATCGGAAAACCCAAGATCTTTGCATAAACCGTGTCTTATATTATCTCCATCCAACACGTAAGTTGAAAAACCATCTAAGTGTAAAACTTCATTTAAAGCGTTTGCCAAAGTACTCTTACCAGAGCCTGATAACCCTGTAAACCAAATAACCATTCCTTTATGACCTCTCATTTTTTCTAATTTATCTCTATCAATAGTTAAATTGTGCCACTTTATATTCGTTGAATTTGTTTGATCTTGTTCTTTCATTTTTTAAATCATCAAAATTAAAAACTTATCCTAACGCTTACTTCATAAATTTTGAAATCCCTCTTTACGAAGAAACTCAATTGATTTCGATACCATATCACCCTGTAACTGGATATTACTATCAATTAATGTTCCTCCAGTACCACAAAAAACTTTAATTTTTTTAAGCAATTCTTTTAGTAAGATTTCATCCTCAGTTCCTAAATTTTTAATTAAGGTGATCGTCTTACCCTTTTTACCTTTTTTTTGTTTAGAAATATTTATTTTTAATCCTTTATTAAATTTTTCTATTTTAGCTTTTTCTTCAGATTTATTTTCTTGATTATCAAATTCGATCCAATTCTTTTTTCCCATTAATTTAAATGTAATCTATAGTAAGTTAATACTTTTTCTATTTAAAAGTGGTAAGTACATTTTCTCGCCAAGATCAAGATTATCAAAATGAGGATTTGAATCAACCCTCCAAAGAGGGAAGATTTGGGAAATATGGTGGTCAATATGTTCCTGAAACACTAATGCCTGCTCTTTTTGAGCTTGAAACTGCTGCTGCAAATGCATGGAAAGATAAACTTTTCGTAAAAGAATTAAATCATCTACTTAAGACTTATGTGGGAAGAGAAACTCCACTTTATGAAGCTAAAAGACTTACTGAACATTATAAAACCAAACAAGCCACTGCAAGGATATGGCTTAAAAGAGAAGATTTAAATCATACTGGTGCTCACAAAATCAATAATGCCCTTGGACAAGCTTTATTAGCAATAAGAATGGGTAAACAAAGGATAATTGCAGAAACTGGAGCAGGTCAGCATGGAGTTGCTACAGCTACTGTTTGTGCGAGATTTGGCTTGAAATGCATTATCTATATGGGTGCTGAGGACATAAAAAGACAATCCCTCAACGTTTTTAGAATGAAATTGCTAGGGGCTGAAGTTAAAGTTGTAAATTCTGGAACTGCAACACTTAAGGATGCTACTAGTGAAGCTATTAGAGATTGGGTTTCTAATGTAGAAACCACACACTACATTTTAGGATCTGTTGCTGGTCCTCACCCTTTCCCAAAGATTGTGAGAGATTTTCATGCAGTTATTGGAGAAGAAGCCAAAAAGCAATGCCTGGAATCGTTTGGATCTTTACCCGATATTTTACTTGCATGTGTAGGTGGAGGATCAAATGCAATGGGCCTTTTCCATCCTTTCCTTAAAGAAAGGTCAGTAAGACTAATTGGAGTTGAAGCTGCAGGAAGCGGAGTTGATACTGACAAGCATGCTGCCACTATCACGAAAGGTTCAGTAGGAATTTTGCATGGCTCAATGAGTCTTCTTTTACAAGATGATAATGGTCAGGTACAAGAAGCCCACTCCATAAGTGCAGGCCTAGATTACCCTGGGGTAGGGCCTGAACATAGCCATTTAAAAGATATAGGTAGAGCAGAATATGGATCAGTTACAGATCAAGAAGCTTTAGATGCTTTGAGACTTGTTAGTGAACTAGAAGGAATTATACCTGCACTCGAAACTTCCCATGCCTTTGCTTGGTTAGATAAATTATGCCCTACTCTTGAAAAAGATACTCATATAGTTATCAATTGCTCTGGGAGAGGCGACAAAGATGTTAACACTGTTGCATCTTCATTAGATATTTAATCAATACCTTGGAATTGATTGGTCAATATATCTACTCCATCCATCAATACCCTCCTCCAAATTCCATATTTCGCTCACAATATTATTATCTAAGCACCATTGACAAAAGTTATAACTTCTTATTCCTGCATGACAGGTAACAACAATTTCTCTGTCTAATAAATCAGCAAATATTTCTTCAACGTATTCAGATGTAACTTTACTAATTGGTATATGTAAAAATTCTTTTGAGAAACGAGCTATTTCAAGCTCTGAATGTTCTCTTACATCAATCAAGACTGGATCTTCTTTTTCAGAATTAAACCAATCATTAAGATTAGAGGCATTTATAGATTTTGGATAATTTCCCAATTGATAGGATAAATTATGTGTTATTTACAATTTAATAAATTAAGTTGCAGTAGGAAATTTATTGTTAAAAATAAAAATAAACATTGATAATGAAACTTAGAGTAGTAGCAATAATAATATTATTATCTATATTACTTTTTTTTGGTTTTAAAAAAGTTTCTGCTAATAAAAATAAGGAGCAAAGTACAAATATTGAGCAGCTAAATATCTTAAAATACATACCTGAAAACAACAAATTATTATTTATTTCAAATTTAGATAGTTTTAATATTATTAATAATAATGAAAAAGATAAAAATCCAAAAAATCAAGATAACTTTGTTTTAATAAAAGATTCTATTTTAGATTACTTAGGTATAGATCTAGGCAACAATAAATTAGAAGATATCTATAATAATGAACTTATAATCTCAACTTTTGAGAATGATCAAAAGCTGAAAGATGATATTTTAATCGTATTTAAAATTAAACCAGAAAAAAACCTAGATGATATATTACATCTTTCCAATAAAATTGATCAGACTTATGAAATAATACCTATTTTTAGAGAAAATAAATTAAATTTCCTTAAATTTATATATCGGACAGAAGATAATTACATAATTGCTTCATCAGATAAAAAATTAATCAAAAATAGTATTAACTCTAGTAATGATTTTAAAGAAAACAAATTTCAATATGAGGGAGAACTGCATGGACTAAAAAACGAAAAAAATATATTATTTACAAATAAATTTTTGGAAAGTATATTTTTTAATAAAGAAATTTTTACTGAAAATAATGAGGATATTATAGCTACAACATTTGACTTAAAAAATAAACATTTAACTTTAAAATCATATTTACTAAACAATAAAAAAAATCTTGATATTCTTGCTTACGATAAGCTATTTAATCAAGAGAATATTAATGAAGATAATCCTGAAGTTGCAATTTTTAGTGATATAAAAAATATAGACAATTATCTAAAACCTTTATTAAATGATTTTGAACTCAGTTTTCTTGATGAGTTTAATCAAAATTCAAATCAAAACATTTTAATTCTCAATTCCAATAAAGATTGGCTTATTACATTTGAAAAAAATACTGAAGATCAATTTGATTTCAGAGCTTTGAAAAAACTAAAAGATTTCAACAAATATACTTTGAAACAAAATAAAGATATTTACTCGATATATTCCAAAGATATTCTGGAAGAAAAAGACGAAGTAATAAAACAAGTAACTTATGAAAATATCTATTCAATAGAATCCGGAGGTTTACAAATCATAAGTAATTACTTAATTAATGGTAAAAAACTAGAAACAATCTCAAAAAAATTTTTTAACCTAAAAGGTAATCAAGATAAATCTGCTTTTCTTTATGCAAAAGTTGATGTTAATGATAGAAATTCCAATAAAATTGAATATTTTTATGATTTGCAAGATCTTAATTTTCTCATTAGAAATATTTTAAAAATATCAAATGAAGAATCACTAGAAATCATAAGACAATCTATTCCTGAAAAAAATCCAATTCTTTATACAAAAACAATATTAAAAATACTTTAATCAAGTTATTCAAAAAGCTTCAATCACAATCAATTTAAATTTTTGTGAAGTTAATAAACTTGTGGTTAATTAAAAATTATTTGACTATCTTTAATCTATAAGTAATTTAATATTGAATAAATAAATTGGATAGCAACAAACTAATTTTAAAACCAGGATTAGAGGGTGTCCCAGTTACAAATTCATCCATCTGTGATATTGACGGCAATAAAGGCAAATTATTATATAGAGGCTACTCCATTGAGGAACTATCCAAAAAAAGCAGTTTTTTAGAAACTGCTTATCTATTGATTTGGGGTGAATTGCCTACAGCTATACAACTTAGAGATTTTGAACAAGAAGTTCAAATGCATCGCAGGTTAAGTTTTAGAGTAAGAGATATGATGAAATGTTTCCCTGCGACAGGTCATCCTATGGACGCTCTTCAATCAAGTGCGGCTTCTTTGGGACTTTTCTATTCACGAAGAGCAATAGATGATCCTAATTACATATACAACGCAGTGATAAGACTGATAGCAAAAATACCCACAATGATTGCTGCGTTTCAACTTATTAGAAAAGGACAGGACCCTATTCAACCTCGAGATGATTTAACATATTCCTCAAATTTTCTTTACATGCTGACTGAAAAAGAACAAGATCCAATAGCTGCAAAAGTTTTTGATAGGTGTTTAATTCTACATGCCGAACATAGTTTAAACGCCAGTACATTTAGCGCTAGAGTGACGGCAAGCACTCTTACAGACCCATATGCTGTAATCGCCTCTGCAGTAGGAACCTTGGCTGGTCCGCTGCATGGAGGGGCGAATGAGGATGTAATTGCGATGTTGGAAGAAATCAAAACTCCAGACAAAGCAGCTTCTTTTTTAGAAAATGCAATAAAAAATA
Source organism: Prochlorococcus marinus CUG1416 (assembly GCF_017695965.1). Taxonomy (NCBI): domain Bacteria; kingdom Bacillati; phylum Cyanobacteriota; class Cyanophyceae; order Synechococcales; family Prochlorococcaceae; genus Prochlorococcus; species Prochlorococcus marinus. The sequence continues at coordinate 161,968 of NZ_JAAORM010000001.1, read as the reverse complement.
AAAGTAAGATAATGGGCTTTGGTCATAGGGAATATAAAGTCAAAGATCCAAGAGCAATAATTCTTCAAAAACTGGCAGAAGAGCTTTTTATTAGATTTGGAGCTGATGAAATGTATGACGTTGCTAAATCATTAGAGGTAGAAGCAATACCAAGACTTGGCCCAAAGGGTATTTTTCCTAATGTAGACTTTTATTCTGGTCTTGTTTATAGGAAACTTGGTATTCCTCGTGATTTATTTACTCCAATTTTTGCTATATCCAGAGTTGCTGGTTGGCTAGCTCATTGGAGAGAGCAACTTGGAGCAAATAGAATTTTTAGACCATCGCAAATCTATACTGGGTCAGCTCCAAGGGATTGGATTAGCTTAGAAAATAGAGAATAATATTTGCAGCTTTTCATAAAAAACACACATATTGTTTGTGACGAGTTAATGTATTAAGTAAATAACATCAAAAATTTGGAATACGGAATAGATCTTGAATATAGTTTTAATGAATTCCTAAAAGGTTTTGGCATTTCTAGTGAGATTGCTCATGTAATATGGCTACCTCTACCAATGCTTTTGGTTTTAGTCGCAGCAGTTGTTGGAGTTTTAGTAACTGTTTGGCTTGAAAGAAAGATATCCGCTGCTGCTCAACAAAGAATAGGTCCTGAATATGCAGGAGCTCTAGGTATACTCCAACCAATTGCAGATGGTCTTAAGTTACTAGTCAAAGAGGATATTATTCCTGCTAAAGCAGATGGAATTCTCTTCACTGCAGGACCCATATTAGTTCTAGTCCCAGTGATTCTTTCATGGCTGATTGTTCCTTTTGGACAAAACCTTCTTATTAGTAATGTTGGTATTGGAATTTTCCTATGGATTGCTTTAAGCAGTATCCAGCCGATTGGACTTCTTATGAGCGGATATGCATCAAATAATAAATATTCATTATTAGGCGGATTAAGAGCAGCTGCGCAATCTATAAGTTACGAAATACCTTTAGCTTTATCTGTACTGGCTGTTGTGCTAATGACAAATTCTCTAAGTACTATTGACATTGTTAACCAACAAAGTGGTGCTGGAATACTCAGTTGGAATATTTGGAGACAACCTGTTGGCTTTATAATCTTTTGGATTTGTGCTCTTGCAGAATGTGAACGACTTCCATTTGACTTACCTGAAGCTGAAGAAGAATTAGTTGCAGGATATCAAACAGAATATGCGGGAATGAAATTCGCATTGTTCTACCTTGGTAGCTACATAAATTTAATTCTTTCAGCATTATTAGTATCAATACTTTATTTGGGAGGATGGGGTTTTCCTATTCCAGTTGAATTAATAGCTAAGGTACTTAATTTGCCGATTAATGCGCCCTTTATACAAGTTTTCACTGCATCAATAGGAATTGTAATGACTGTTTTGAAAGCATATCTCTTAGTATTTGTTGCAATATTATTGCGTTGGACAACCCCTAGAGTAAGAATAGATCAACTTTTAGATCTAGGATGGAAGTTTCTTCTTCCAATTTCTCTTGCTAATCTTTTATTAACTGCAGGATTAAAACTTGCTTTTCCGCAATTCTTTGGTGGCTAAATTCAAGTAAATATACTTAAATTTAAAATTAATCCACTAAAATGAATTAACTAAGTAAATTCTTCGAAAATGAAAAATTTCCTTCAACAAGTAAATAGCTATATTAAAGAGGCTTTTAGTGCTGGCAAATATTTATACAATGGCTTATCAGTAACTTTTGATCATCTTCGAAGAAGACCTGTTACTGTGCAATATCCATATGAAAAACTAATACCCTCTGAAAGATATCGAGGAAGAATACATTATGAATTCGATAAATGTATAGCTTGTGAAGTTTGTGTGAGAGTATGTCCAATAAATCTACCAGTAGTTGACTGGGTAATGAATAAAGAAACCAAAAAAAAGGAACTTAGAAATTATTCAATAGATTTTGGAGTATGTATATTTTGCGGAAATTGCGTTGAATTTTGTCCAACTAATTGTCTATCAATGACCGAAGAATATGAATTAGCTTCTTTCGACAGACACAATCTAAATTTCGATAATATTGCACTTGGGAGACTCCCTACAAACGTAACAACAGATCCTTCAGTAAAACCACTAAGAGAACTTGCTTATCTACCTAAAGGAGTAATGGATCCCCATGAAATCCCTGCTTCAGATATCAGAGTTGGTAAATTACCTGAAGAAGTCTATGATTGGATGAAACCAACAACCAATGAAAATAAAGATAAAATTTCTAATCCAAACAATTAATTTCTATTAATTTATGTCCATTGCAATAACAACTCAAATTATTTGTTTTACAGTTTTATCTTTAGTTATTCTTATTGGAGCAATTGGTGTTGTATTGCTAGAAAGTATTGTATATTCAGCATTTCTTCTTGGCGGAGTATTCATGAGTGTGGCAGGATTATATCTACTTTTAAATGCAAGTTTTGTTGCTGCAGCTCAAGTTTTAGTTTATGTGGGTGCAGTAAATGTATTAATAATTTTTGCAATAATGTTAGTCAATAAAAAAGAAGATTTAAAGCCCATCAATGACATTAAATCCAGAAGAATCTTATCAACATCTATATGTTTAATCCTACTTAGCCTTTTAATAAGAGTTGACTTGACAAACGTATGGAAGCTAGCAAGCCCCCAAAACTCTATAGGAGAAGAATCAACTATTAGGATTGGAGAGCATCTATTTAGTGATTATTTACTCCCATTTGAATTAGCTTCAGTTTTACTTTTAATGGCGATGATTGGGGCTATTGTTTTAGCTAGAAGAGATGTAATGAACAAAGATATTTCAACTGGATTACCTGTTAATCAAGAGTTAATTGAAAAATCATCAGAACCATTACTCACTAATAAAAATTAACTCTTCAACTTTCTTATGATGAATTTAGAATCAATTCCTATTCAAGCTTTTTTGATAGTATCTTCAGTACTATTTTGTATTGGTATTTGGGGATTATTAAATAGTAGGAATGCTGTTAGGGTTCTTATGAGCATTGAATTAATGCTCAATGCGGTAAATATAAACTTGATGGCTTTTTCTTCTTATATTGATAATAATTTAATTCAAGGACAAGTTTTTACAATTTTTGTTATTACTGTTGCTGCCGCAGAAGCAGCCGTTGGATTAGCTATATTGTTATCTCTTTACAGAAATAGGGTGACTGTAGATATGGAAAGTTTTAATTTATTAAAATGGTAAACGCATTAAATGAAACTTTCATTAGTGCTTATTGTATATCGTTCAGATAGTTCTATCGCTCTAGAGGCATCTAAATTCTGCGAAGAAGTCCTCAAAGTTAAAAATATAACATCAAAAATAATTGAAAGTGATTTTCACAAACATGAAGTTGAAAAATATCTTTGTAATTCAAAATTAAAACCAGATATTGGAATCATTCTTGGCGGTGATGGAACCTTCCTAAAATGTGCTAATGCATTAGCGGATTATGATATCCCTTTATTGAGCATTAATATTGGTGGTAATTTAGGTTTTCTTACTCAAGAAAAAGATTTTTTATTTGACAAATCTTTTATTGAAATCCTTGAAAACGAAGAATATATAATTGACTTACGCAATAGATTAAATTGCAATGTTTGTATTAGTGGGACAAGTCCTAAGAAAAAAATTATAGAAAGCTACGAAGCCTTAAATGATTTTTATTTTAAATCCGTTGAAGAGGATATTTCTCCTACCAACCAAATACAAATTGAAATTGATAACGAGAAGGTGAATGCATATAAAGGTGATGGATTGATTATATCTACATCTACTGGTTCAACAGCATACTCAATGGCTGCAGGCGGTCCAATAGTACATCCGAGTATAGATGCAATGATAATAAATCCTATATGCCCAATGAGTTTAGCTAGTAGACCAATAGTTATACCTAATAACAGTAAGGTAATCATTAAACCAGTAAAAAAAAGTAAAGGTGAAATTAAATTATGGAGAGACGGTTCAAAATGTATGACAATTAAGGAAGATTATTATTGTGAGATCAAAAAAGGAAAATCACCCTGCAAAATAATAAAGTTTAAAAAAAGCACTAACTATTACAATACTTTAATAAAAAAACTAGAGTGGAAAGGAGATTTATCTCTAAAAAATCCAAAAAATTAAATGGCCTTAGAAATAGAAAGAAGGTTTCTTATAAAAAATGATAACTGGAAAGAATTTATCACAAATAAAATTTATATTGAACAAGGATACTTATCAAAAAGTTTAGATGATTGGATTATTAGGATAAGGTCTACAGGCAAAGACTTTAAAATTGCACTCAAAAAACATATTAAAAGCTTTACCAACTTTGAATTTGAATACTCCATTCCACGAAAAGATGGTGAAACAATAATGTCAAATCTTTCAAATACAATAAAAAAAGAAAGATTCTTTTTAACAGTTGAAAACAAATCTTGGATTATAGATTGCTTTAAAGAAAACAATTATCCACTTGAAATTGCCGAAATTGAACTTTCCAATGAAGAGGAAGATTTCAGTCTTCCATCTTTCATATCCAAAGAAATTACTGGGCTGAAACATTACTCCAATTTCAGTCTTGCTAACAAACCTTTTTCAAAATGGAAGGATCACTCTATTTAACAACTCAAAAAAATAACTAGTCAAAGCAGCCACATTTCCTTTATATTTTCTTTATATTTTACTAATATATTTTTTCTCAAATGTATGGTCTTTACGACAAGGAAGGAATATTAAGATTTGTTGATTCAGACAAAGATGCTTGCATAGCCTATGCTGAACTTTTCGAATTAAGTTCTACAAATTATTGTTTAATGGATTTAGCTAACGATACAAAAAAAGTAAATGGGACTAATATTAATCAGAGTCTGGTAGGGAACAACAATTAAATCCATCTCTACAAATCTTTCCATTATCCATTGCCCAATTTAAAAGTGCTACTCTATTTTTAGAACCTGTTTTTGTAAACATATTACTTACATGATTATCAACAGTTCTTTTACTAATAGTAAGCTTTACAGCAATTTCTTGATTTGTGAGCCCATCAGCCACAAGATCAATAATTTCCATCTCTCGTGCTGAGAGACCAGAAATATCAATGTTGTTCACATCTTCTTCAACCATTTGCATTTAAACAGTTCCTTTTATATATTAATTAAGTTTAGCAATCTCAATACACTTGTTAACCAAGTAGGAAACAAAAGCAATTGAAATCAAAACTTCAGCAGACTTTAGAAAAAAAATCCAAAGTAATAACGGCAGAGTTAATGCCGCCCAGAGGTGCAAGCCCCATAAGATCTCTTAAGATAGCACAACTTTTGAAAGATAAGGTACATGCTGTTAACATTACTGACGGGAGCAGGGCGATAATGAGAATGTGTAGCTTGGCAATGTCCAAACTATTACTGGAAAATGGGATAGAACCAATAATGCAAATATCTTGCAGAGATCGTAATAAAATTGCTTTACAATCAGACATTCTCGGGGCAAATGCTCTAGGAATTAAAAACATCTTATGCATTACTGGTGATTCAGTAAAAGCAGGGGATCAAAATGATGCCAAAGCTGTTCACGAGTTAGAGTCAGTTAGATTGCTTCAACAAATTCAGGACTTCAATAAAGGAATTGATCCTACTTTTGGAGAACTTGCAGATAAAAAAACATTTATATTTTCAGGAGCCGCAGCAGATCCAAGTTGTAAGAATCAAAGAAGTTTACAAAATAGAATGAGGAAGAAAAAAGAGGCTGGAGCTAGATTCATACAAACTCAAATGGTTATGGAAAAAAAATTTTTGATCGAATTCTGTAACGAAATTAGTAACCCTCTCGAACTACCTGTAATTGCAGGCGTATTCCTATTAAAGTCTTATAAAAATGCACTCTTTATCAACAAATACGTCCCAGGAGCAAACATCCCTGCAAATATTTTAAATCGTCTTAAAGATGCTAAAGAGCCTTTACAAGAAGGGATCCAAATTGCAGCTGAACAAGCTCACGATTTTATAAATATTGCAAATGGTATTCATTTAATGGCAGTTAAGGCAGAACATTTAATCCCTGAGATTCTTGAAAAGGCTGATCTTAATCTGGAATATTAATCAAATCATTACCTAACAATTCTGCCATTGCCTTCTGCTGTGGAGATGGCTCAGTCATATCAGATCTTCTAGAATCTGTTATCAACCAATCCAAAGATGCATCTTGCAAATCGAAGTGATCTCCATTTTTGCCTACACAATAACGGCCAAATACTAATTTATCGACTAGTCGAACACCATTTCCTATTTTGGAATAATCAAAAATAATTGAATTATCAATTGTTGCACCTTCGCAAATACAACAACTTGGGCCAATCATTGCAGGTCCAATAATTGTGGCACCATCTTCTATTCTTGTCATTCCACCTATATATACTGGTCCAGTAATATCAACTTTGTCCCAATTAGCAGCAACATTTAATCCGGTGAAAACTCCAGGTTTAATTTCTTTTCCAGGTATCTCTACTTGTCTTACCTTTCCTTGTAATACATTACGAATAGCACTCCAATAATCAGGAACTTTTCCAATATCTACCCATTCAAAATCCATTGGTAGTGCATAAAATGGTAAATTCATTTCAACAAGTTTAGGGAATAGATCAGCACCAATATCAAACTTTTCACCTGATGGTATGTAATTAAAAATTTCAGGTTCAAAAAGATAAATACCTGTATTAATAGAGTCGCCTAAAGCTTTATCGACAGATGGCTTTTCTTGAAACGCCTTTATTCGACCATTTTCATCCGAGACTACTACGCCATAACTTGAAACTTGATCTCTAGTTACTTGTTTAGTTATTAAACTTGCAATTGCTCCCTTTTCCTTATGTTTCTTAACTGCTTCAGTCAAATCTAAGTCCACTAAAGCATCACCACATAGCACAACAAAAGTTTCATCAAAGAATTTTTGAAAATCTTGAATTTTTTTTAATCCTCCTGCTGAACCTAAAGCATCTCCTATTAATTCCCCGTCTTCAATTCTACCTTCAAAACTATATGCAATCTCCACCCCGAATCTTTGACCATCCCTAAAGTAATTTTCAATTTCTTCAGCTAGATGAGAGACATTAACCATTATTTCTTTAAAGCCATGCTCTTTTAGGAGTTCTAAAAGAAACTCCATTACAGGTTTTTGTAAAATGGGTATCATTGGTTTTGGGATGATATGAGTTATAGGCTGAACACGTGTGCCTTTTCCTGCCGCAAGTATCATTGCCTTCATGAATTCAAAACCTCTTTTAAAAGATTATACGTTATTACTATTAAGCTACTAAACAGCAGAGGGATAAGTATTTTTTACCTCAAGATTTTCTATAGGCAATTGAGCTAAGCCTCCATCAGGAATTATTCTTTTAATTTGAATTGGGCCATATAATGAATTAATTTGTTTAATTTCAATTTTGTTTTCAGATGATAAAAATAATAACGCCCAAAAGACTCCAAGACGATCTTTATCTAAATCATTTTTTACAACTGTTTTCCATATTTCAACTAAATATTCAAAGTCTGTCCACTGTAATGCTTTTTCCCACCCATCAATAAATTTCCCTAATTCTTTAGTGGTTTCTGGAAGTTTCTCGCGATGTGCTAAAGATTTCACTTGAGAAATCAAGGCCCTATCAGAATATTTTTTATTTCTTTTTCTCTTCATTAGCAGAAGATCTTGGGTTTCTATAACTTCAGCAATAGACTCTAATTGACTTACAAGTTCTCCCAATGTTGTTGTACGTTTAAGAATTGGTTGTGCTATTGATCTTCTCCTGAGATATTTTTCAGGGTATTTTGGAATATCAAATTCTTGATCAATCCAATCTTGATCATCCACATCAAAATCATCTTCACAATCTGACGAATTTTCTGTGAAAACATCAGATTCTAAAACTTGAGCCTTTAGATTAACTAGTACAGAAGCGGCATAAAATGCCTCGCTTGTCTCAGATAAATCCTTTTGATATGAATTCTGACCATTTGGAGTTTTTTTGAAATTATTGGAATATTGTTCTAAGAAACTATCAATTACACTTATTACATCAATATCCCATGGATCAAGATCACCTTTCCCAGCGGCATCTTGAAGAAATTTAATCAACAATCTAGGCCCTAATTGTTGCCTATCAATAGAATTTAGATAAGATATTTTAAATTAGCTAATAACTACTCATAAGATATCTTCTTATTTATTTAACGCCAAATAATATTGCATTAATTTAAGAAACTATATTCTTGGAGCCTGTAAAATCTTATTTTTCTGAATTCCTGAGACAATATTTTTTTTCATAGTACTTTTCACTGCCGTTAAATCTCTATCAACTAAATTATTAATAGACGCAAGATAAGTTTCAGTAACTAATCTTGGGTATAAACCTATTCCAATTATAGGCAAAAGTAAACAAGCAATAATATAAACTTCTCTAGGCTCTGCATCGATAAGTTTTCGTTCTTCGGTTAATTTCGGATTCTCTTTACCAAAGAAAATTTCTCTTAACATTGAGAGTAGATAAATAGGAGTAAGTATTACACCTATAGCAGCTAAAGAGGCCATAACTATCCGAAACGGGAGTGTATAGACTTCATCAGTAACAAATCCTGTAAATACCATTAATTCAGACACAAATCCACTCATGCCTGGCAAAGCGAGTGAAGCGAGAGAGCAAGCAGTCCAAAGAGCAAACATGATTCTCATTTTTTGTCCTACACCACTCATTTCATCAAGCTTAAGAGTCTTTGTTCTGTCATAAGTAGCTCCAACAAGAAAAAATAAACTAGCCCCAATTAATCCATGACTAACCATTTGTAGCATTGCTCCGCTTGTTCCGAGGCTACTAAAACTACCTATTCCAATAAGAACGAAACCCATATGACTTATAGAACTATATGCAATTTTTCTTTTAAGATTTCTTTGTGCAAAAGAAGTTAATGCAGCATAAATTATATTTACTACTCCAAGAACTATTAATAATGGAGCAAATTGAGCATGAGCAACGGGTAATAATTGTGCATTAAATCTTAAAAGAGCATATCCTCCCATCTTCAATAAAATTCCAGCTAGAAGCATATGAACAGGAGCTGTAGCCTCTCCATGAGCGTCTGGGAGCCAAGTATGAAGAGGTACTATTGGCAGTTTCACTCCAAATGCAATTAAGAGACCCACATAACAGAGTATTTGGAATTTTTGACTAAAATCTTGAGCAGCCAAGTAAGAAAACTCAAAGTTAGGAATTTCTGTACCGTAGAAGCCCATTGCCAAAGCTGCTAGGAGGATAAATATTGAACTGCCTGCTGTATAAATAATAAATTTCGTGGCTGCATATTGTCTATTTTTGCCACCCCATATAGCCAATAATAAATATACGGGAATTAATTCAAGTTCCCAAGTTAAAAAGAATAAAAGCATATCTTGAACTGCAAATACAGCGATTTGCCCCCCATCCATCACCAATATTAAAAAGAAAAATAACTTTGGTTTATACTTAACTGGCCATGCAGCTAAAACTGCTAAGGCAGTTATAAAACTAGTTAATAATATTAAAGGCATCGAAATACCGTCAGCACCAACAGACCAAGTAAGTCCTAAATTAGGGAGCCAACTAATATTTTCTTTAAGTTGAACATTTTCATTATTAATATCAAAGCCATTTATATATGAACCTACAGTTATTAAAAAAGTTATTAATGCAATAGATAAAGCAAACCATCTAACCTCTTTGCCATCTCCTTTATCTGGGAAAAAAGGTATCACAAACGCACTACCAATTGGGAACAAAATTGCAGCAGATAGCCAAGGGAAACTAGACATTCCAGCTCCCAAAGTTCCTAACATTTGTGTCGCAAAATGTGTAAAAAAATAAGTGCTCAATTTAATAAGAAATTTATCTCAAACAAAGTCTAGAAATTATCTGTATTTTTTCACCCCAATGGACAGTGAAGACACACAATTGTAATTAAGTTACTTAAGGAGATTGAAAGCCAAATATAGCAACTAATAAAATTACTCCTCCAAAAACAATAAGAGCGTAAAATTGAGCTCTACCAGTCTCAAAGTATTTCAAACCTTCTCCACTTCCTAAAGTTACAAGTCCAGTAAGATTGACCACGCCATCAACAACCTTAGAATCAACTTCCAACACTTCTTTAGCTAGTCTTCTACTACCTTTAACAAAAAGTTTTTCATTAATATCATCTAGGTACCATTTATTTGAAAAAAATCGATTAATAGTAGGAAACTTTTCTGCAAATAAAATTGACAAATTAATTTTCTTCAGAAAATATGCTTGATAAGCAATAATTATTCCAGCTGATGCAATAAGAACAGAGGCTATCCCTAAAGGTAAAAATTCTTTTAATTCGAAAGCTTTTGCAGAAATCTCTGCTTCTTCAGGATCCAGTAAATTTGCAAATTTACTATCCCATGGGAGTCCCATAAAGCCAATAACTACAGAGGGTACAGCTAAAAATACCAAGGGAAATGTCATTGACCAAGGAGACTCATGAATATAGCCATGTTCTTCATGATCTTCTTCAATTTCTTCATCTAGATTGACTTTGGAAGAGATTAAAAGCTCTTTTTGTAATTCTTTATTCTCCCCTCTGAAATCACCTTCAAATGTCAAGAAATAAAGCCTAAACATGTAAAAAGCAGTCATACCAGCTGTTAAAAGTCCTATAAACCAAAAAGCTGGAAATGATATAAATGCATTTCCGAGTATTTCGTCTTTACTCCAAAAACCTGCCAATGGAGGAATACCACTAATTGCTACACAACCTATTAAAAATGTTGCAGATGTATATGGCATTTTCTTCCTTAAACCACCCATCAATCTCATATCTTGAGCCAACACAGGCTGATGACCTACTACTTCTTCCATAGCATGTATTACAGAACCAGATCCTAAAAATAGCATTGCCTTAAAGCAAGCATGAGTAACCAAATGGAAAATTCCTGCTATTGGAGCTCCACAACCCATTGCAAGCATCATATAACCAAGCTGAGAAACAGTACTGTATGCTAACCCCTTTTTTAAATCCATTTGGGTTAAGGCTATAGAGGCGCCTAAAAAACAAGTAATGGTCCCAACTAAAGCAATAATAAACTGGATGGAGGGGAATATTGAATAAAGAGGTTGGAGTCTAGCTACTAGAAAAATGCCTGCTGCAACCATTGTGGCTGCATGGATAAGTGCTGAAATCGGTGTCGGACCCTCCATCGCATCAGGTAACCATACATGAAGAGGAAACTGCGCAGATTTTGCCATTGGCCCTAAAAAAACTAAAAAACAAAGGAGTAAAGCAGCCCAAATAGGTATTGAATTGTCAGATACTGATTGAGAAATACCAGAAGCTATCTCATTAAAATCAAAACTATTGGTTGCCCAAAATAGACCAAGAATTCCTAGTAATAAGCCAAAGTCTCCCACTCTATTAACAACAAATGCTTTTTGAGCAGCGTGGGCAGCACCATCTCTGTCGTACCAAAAACCAACCAATAAGTAAGAACACATTCCAACTAATTCCCAAAAAACGTAAATTTCCAACAAATTTGGACTAATTATTAATCCCATCATTGAACTACTAAATAAGGCTAAATATGTAAAAAATCTGACATAACCCTTGTCATGCGCCATATAACCATGAGAGTAAATCATTACCAGCAAAGTTATGGTGGTTACTAAAGCAAGCATTACACTACCCAGAGGATCAAGAACAAATCCCATTGGGATTGTGAAATCCCCAGCACTAGCCCATACAAATAATTTCTCTACAGAATGATAACCATTAATTTGTTCAATCAGAGATTTATAACTAATCACTGCAGAAATACCAACGAAAGAGATAAGACCTATAGAAACTATTTCTCTAGAATTGTTAATTTTCTTGTTAATACTTATTAGTCCTAAACCAGAAAGCACTGCTCCAATAAGTGGGAAAACAGGAATTATCCAGGCAATTTCTGAAGCTTGAGGCATCTTTATAAAAACTTATATTTAGATTTTAAACTGTCAATTGAAAAATTCCGACAAAAATGATGAATTAAATGTTTTAACAGCAATATTTATATACCGGTGGGACCACCAAAGTAAACCTATTGCAACCAATATGCCAAGTTGAGATAACCTAAAAAATTCTTTAATTATAAATTCTTGCCTTCCTTCAAGAATTGCCATAAAGGGGATAATGGAAGTATTTTTTTTAAACTTTTCAAATTCCTCTCCAAATCTTTTGGCTAATCTTTTATCCCCATGCCAAATAGCAAAAAGATGGTGCAAAATTAACCCAACAGACGTTATTAATGTGAATGATGTACCAATCCATAAAGTATGCGCAAAACACCAAATTATCTGACCAAATGCTTGTGGATGTCTTGTAATTCGCATTATCCCGGTTCCGTAAATTCGCACTGTAGGTTTTAAAACTGATGGAATTTCCAACAAATTGTAAGTGGCGGGATATAAAAATAAAAAACTTATTGCAGTTAAAACCCAAACTATTAAAAAAACAAAATGATTACCCTGGAGATTCCATAATCTTATTCCGTCATATCTGTGCGCCAAAAAATAACTAATCAAAATAATTGCCGATGGCAAACTTAAAGAAACAAAACATAACCGCCATAATCTTGGTCCAATAATAGATTCTGCTTGAATTCTTAAAGCAGCTCCTCCACTATGAATAACTGCAAAAATCAAAATTAAAAATAAGATTACCAGAGAAGTTTTATGAGTATCCATAAATTGAGATTAGTCAAATAATTTAGTTCTTAACAAGAATACTTTTAAGTATTAGAATTATAAATAATTGTTGGCACAATAGATGCCCGAATTGCCATTTACTCTCGATCAATTAAGAATATTAAAAGCTATAGCAGCTCAAGGAAGTTTTAAAAAAGCTGCTGATCTATTGTACGTAACTCAACCTGCCGTGAGTTTACAAATACAAAATCTAGAAAAACAACTTGAAATTACAATTTTCGATAGAGGTGGTAGAAAAGCTCTGCTAACTGAAGCAGGAAGACTTCTACTGGAATATTGCGATCGAATTTTGAATCAATGCGACGAAGCTTGTAAAGCTATCGAAGATTTAAATAGTTTAAAAGGTGGGACTCTTGTCATTGGAGCCAGTCAAACAACAGGAACTTATTTGATGCCAAGAATGATAGGACTTTTCAGACAAAAATATCCTGATGTATCTGTTCAGCTTCAAGTTCATAGTACTAGAAGAACTGGCTGGAGTGTTGCAAATGGACAAATTGACCTAGCCATTATTGGAGGACAATTACCTGGCGATTTAGACAATTTGCTGCAAGTAATTCCATATGCCACAGATGAATTAGCTTTAGTTATACCGTCTAAACATGTACTCTCTAACAAAAAAGAGCTTTTAAAAGAAGACTTATACAAATTAAATTTCGTAACATTAGATTCTCAATCTACGACAAGAAAAGTTGTTGACAAACTTCTTCAAGATTCTGGACTTGACGTTCAAAGATTAAAAATTGAGATGGAACTTAACTCTCTTGAAGCAATCAAGAATGCAGTTCAATCAGGACTAGGAGCTTCATTTTTACCTGTAGTTTCAATTGAAAGAGAATTAGCGGCTGGATCAATCCACAAAGCATTTGTTGCTGACTTAGAGGTCAAAAGAGAACTAAAGTTAATTACTAATCCATCAAGGTATACTTCAAGAGCATCAGAAGTATTTAAGAAAAATATTCTGCCTCAATTTGCTAGTTTAGAAAGTCCATTAAGGCAAATATTAATTTAATTAGAACTGAATTGCTTCTTTATTAATTCCCACTCCTCCATCTTCGGCTTGTCCATCTCCCTTAATTATAAATTTATTTTCATTAACATCAGTTTGATAAACACACTTAACAATTGGTTTATCTCGTATGGATCCAATATAAGCAAAAGTATTCATTCTTTGCTTACATTCTCTGACATCTTCATTACTGATCGCTCCTTGTTTTTGTAAAACCGTCCAATTCTCTCTTCGAATTACACAACCTGGCTGGAGCGCTGGTTGCGTTACGAAGCTCGTTGATGGATTCAAAGTCGTATACATTTCAACATCAATGACAAATGCGCTTGCACCCCATTGCCTGCAAAATTCAGGATCTGGAACAGCCATATCTAATTGTTGTTGACTAGCTATATTTCCCTGTCCTCCATCAGTTGTACTGGTAATTGCACTCCCAATACCAACTCCTAGAATTAATACTCCCGCAAGAACAGCTATGGTTCCTGTACTAAAGTTAATCTTTTGTTCAGACGAAGAAGCAGGTAATCTACTATTTCTTTGTCCATAAGGATCAATATCTCTTGGATTTGAAGAGTAGTAATTTCTATTTGAGCCTCTCCTCGGCCTTCTACTTGATGGTGATCTATTCACAGTACTTCATTTGTCTTTGGTAAACCCATTGAATAGTTCAATACTCTACAATCAGGGTTATAACTTAATTGCCCATTTTGAAGCAAAAATTTAATTAAACATTCGATTTCTGATCCTATTTTCCGAAGTTCATAATCATCTAAATTCTTTCCTGCTCTCTCTTTTAATAATGCATTAAATTTCTCATTGATTTTGTTCATAGAATCTTCGTTCCAGATAAACTCGTTATCGGGATCTAAATCAAGAGTAAGTTTCTTGGGATGAAACTGTAATTCTTTATCAACAACTTCAGCAGTAAAAATTCTTACATGTCGAGTAGTTGATTTTAAAAGCATTTTTTCCATAATTTTACGAAATAATCAACGAAAAAATCTATAATGTTATAACTTTAATGTAGCTTATTAGTAAGTGTTAATTTATTTCTTGATTTAATAATGCGTGTTGTAATTGCTGGTGCAGGTTTAGCTGGTTTATCTTGTGCTAAATATCTAGTTGATAATGGTCACGTTCCAATTTTACTCGAAGCTAGAGATGTTTTAGGGGGGAAAGTTGCAGCATGGAAAGATGAAGATGGAGACTGGTATGAAACTGGCTTGCATATATTTTTTGGAGCTTACCCTAATATGTTGCAACTTTTTAAGGAATTAGATATTGAAGACAGACTCCAATGGAAAAGTCATTCAATGATTTTTAATCAGCCATCCGAGCCAGGAACTTACAGTAGATTTGACTTTCCAGATATACCAGCTCCGATAAATGGAGTTTCAGCCATACTTAGTAATAACGATATGCTTTCATGGAATGAAAAGATTCTTTTTGGATTAGGTTTAGTGCCTGCAATGTTGCGAGGTCAAAAGTACTTAGATAAATGTGATTCTAAATCATGGACAGATTGGCTCAAAGAACACAATATTCCAGAAAGAGTTAATGACGAAGTTTTTATAGCCATGAGTAAAGCTTTAAATTTCATTGGGCCTGATGAAATATCATCTACAGTTTTGTTAACAGCATTAAACAGATTTTTACAAGAAAAAAATGGTTCAAAAATGGCATTCCTTGACGGAGCTCCTCCCGAAAGACTTTGCCAACCAATGGTTGATTATATAACTTCTCGTGGTGGAGAAGTTCACATGAATAGTCCATTAAGGCAAATCAACCTTAATGAAGACAGCACTGTTAAAAGTTTTACTATTGCCTCTTTAAATGAAAACGAAAATAAAGAGCTAACTGCCGACGCGTATGTTAGTGCAATGCCTGTAGATCTCTTTAAATTAATAATACCTAAACAATGGAAAGGTCTAGACGCTTTTTCTAAATTAGATGGTTTAAATGGTGTACCAGTTATTAATATTCACTTATGGTTTGACAAAAAATTAACAAATATTGACCATTTACTATTTAGCAGATCACCTCTTCTAAGTGTTTATGCAGATATGAGTATTACATGCAAAGAATATGAAGATCCCAATAGATCAATGCTCGAATTAGTTTTCGCACCAGCAAAAGATTGGATAAATAGGAGTGATCAAGACATCGTAGATGCAACTATGGAAGAACTCAAAAAATTATTCCCAACTCATTTCATGGGTGATAATCAGACAAAATTAAGAAAATATAAAGTAGTCAAAACCCCAAGATCTGTTTACAAGGCAGTTCCTGGATGCCAAGAGTTGAGACCTAGCCAAAAATCCCCCATAAAGAATTTCTTCTTAGCTGGTGACTATACAATGCAAAAATATTTAGCATCTATGGAAGGAGCTGTTTTAAGTGGTAAATTGTGCGCGGAATCAATCAATAAAGAGTATTCCAAAACCTCTCAAAATGTTTCTTGAAAACATTTAAATTAATTTAAAAATTCAGCTAAAACTTTTTGAAAAATTCAATTTCTCAACTAGATCAAGCATATGAAATATGCCGTAAAGAAACTCAAAAATGGGCTAAAACCTTTTACTTGGGTACTCTTCTACTACCACTAAAAAAAAGGAAAGCTATATGGGCTATTTATGTATGGTGTAGAAGAACAGATGAAATAATGGATAGCGTTGAAGCTTCATCTAAATCGCGAGATGAACTTTCAGATAATTTAGATGCATGGGAAGAAAATACAAAGAATGTATTTAATGGCAATATTAAATCTGAATTAGATGCAGTTCTATTAGATACCATCGAAAAATATCCACAAAATATTCAACCTTATCTAGATATGATAGATGGTCAGAGAATGGATCTTAATAAATTTAGATACAAAGATTTTGAAGAATTAAAACTCTATTGTTATAGAGTCGCAGGGACTGTTGGTTTAATGACGCAGAATGTCATGGGAATTGATAGCGCTTATACAACGGCACCATGGAGTTCGAAGCCTGACCCCTCAGAATCAGCTATAGCTTTGGGCATAGCCAATCAATTAACGAATATATTGAGAGATGTAGGTGAAGATAGGCAAAGGGGTAGAATTTATCTCCCACAAGAAGATATTGAAAAATTTAATTATTCTGAAGAAGAACTTTTAAAAGGCGAAATCAACAATCAGTGGAAGGAGCTTATGAACTTTGAATTAACTAGGGCTCGAGATTGGTTTCAAAAGTCTGAAGATGGAATTAAGTGGCTATCGTCAGACGCAAGATGGCCTGTTTGGACATCTCTGAGACTCTATAGAGGAATATTAGATTCTATTGAAAGATTAGACTATGATGTTTTTAATAATAGAGCTTTTGTAAAAAATTCAGTAAAAGCTTTTGAGATTCCTATATCTTTTTTAATTTCTCGAATTAAATAATTAAGCAGGAGTTTTCTGATTAGCCAACAGATCTTTTAATTTTGATAGTTCTCCAGCCCATCTTGGATCAGGTGCTTCAAGATTAGGAGCATCACTATGTACAATTTTCTTAAAATTTTTCCTCTTCTTATTCTTATTTAAGTGTCCACTATTTCTTTTATTTGAACCAGAATCTTTCTTTTCTGATAACTCTACTCTTAATTTGGAACCATTAAATTCAAAACCGTTTAATTTTTGAATTACTAGATTAGCATTCTCCTCATTATTTGTTGTCGCGAAACCAAAGCCCCTGCATTCCTTAGTTTCCTTATCTAAAACTGCTTTAAATCTAATCGAATCAGAAACTGATTTTAAAATCGTATCAAATTCTTTTTGGTTAAATCCTTGTGGTAAGTTGCCAATGTAAATGCGAATGCTCATAAATTTTAAAAATGATTTTGAAGTCTGAACTTCTAAACAAAACTAAGCTATGTGTATTTAATCACATTTTGGCGCATTTTGTTCAATCCATTGCTTTGCTTTATAAATAGCTTCATCAAAATTATTCAACCTTTTAAATGCAAGCTCCTTTGAAAGATACTTTAAAAGCTCTCCTAAGATAGGCCCATCCTCTATTCTTAAATTCTTTTTGATTACATCACCATTAAGTAAATTTGAGGGATGAAATAATTTATCATCCTTGTCACGCCATCTATTTAGCCAATCTAATCGTATATTCTGAGGTAAATTAAAAATAAAAGTTGGAAGAAACATCTCTAATTCTTGATGCAATAGGAATCTATCAAATTCATTTAATTGATCAATATTTTTTTTCTCCAACAAAAAGTGCCATTTTCGCAATAACTTAATTTTTGAAATTTCAGCTCTACTAAATTTAAATTTTTCTAGAGATAACTCATCTAAAATTTGGCTAATAAAAAAAAATGGTAGAAATTTTTCCTTTTCATGCTGGTTAAGTTCTGAATAATTAATTTTCTGTAAATCCAAAAAAAAAGAATTTTTATAAAAATCATCAGATCCAAATATATTAAATTTTTTCACCAAAATTACAGCCTCAAGGGCATTTTTCCCATTAACGATTTTTTGCACTTCATAATTAATCCTCTCTTTGGCAACAAGAGATAATTTCTTTTTATTTTTTCTTATGAAAGTAACTAATTTCAAATCAATGTCAAAATTCAATTCTGCAACAAATCGCAAACATCTTAATATTCTTAATGGATCATTTAGTAGATTTATTTCTGAATAAGTTCTTAGCAATGAATATTCTAAATCTTTTAAGCCATTAAATGGATCAAACAAACACTTCTTATCAAATAAAAAAGCAATTGAATTAATTGAAAAGTCCCTACTACTCAAATCTCCTTCAATCGTGGAGGAAATCTGGCTAGCAATATCAATTGAAATATGATTAAGAATAATTCTTACTACTTCTCTTTTCTTATCTAAAATAATAAATTTAGATTCAATATTTTCTGAAATCTTTTTTCCAATTTCAATAGCATTTAAAGGCACCACAATATCGACATCTATCTCTTTAGTTAATCTGCCCAAAATAATATCCCTAATGTAACCACCAACTAAATATGATCCTTTAGGTAAAAAAGATAAGATAGAATTCCAATTATAAAATTTTATACTTCTTTCTAATTCATCAATTATTAGTGTATGATCAGTGAGTATGTTATTACTTTTCATCTGATTTATTAATTATGTGCATTTGCATCAACTGTAAATGGGTTGACAGATGTATCACTTATCATGATGTCGAGAAAAATCATGGAGTTGATAATATTTGTGATGTACCTGATTTTAAAGCAAAAAAACCTTTTATTCATGTCAGTATAGTTAAAGATAAGAATGGTGGTTATAAAACTGATTGGGATGTTCAATCTTGTGAAAGTTTTACTAATGAATTTGGTAAATGGTCTAAATGTAATCCAGGTTTAGAATTACCTGTTTAAAGGTAATAGATGAAACATAATATCAAACAAAGACTAAACTACCCTCAATTAGTGATACATAGCACAGACAATTCTTTTGGCTTTGGATATAGAAAAAATAATCATTTAGAATCAGATGAATTATTTATCAAAAAATTCGATAATGACTTATGTAACAACTTGATTATTGATTTGAACAAATTTATTTCTAAAGATAATTTAAAAAAAGTAAACAAGATATCTGTCAGCATAGGGCCAGCAAATTTTAATGCTTCAAGACTTATTGTAGTTTTAGCAAGAACTATTGCACAACAAATAAATTGTCCCTTAAACAGTTTTAGTGCATTTGAAATAATGGCAAAAAGAATAGCCTCAAAAAATAATATTTTTATAAACAAACAATCATTCTGGATTTATAAACAATTAAAACGAAAGGGATTCATTGCAGGTAAATATGAAATTTATCAGAACAAACAAAAGAATGGGGATCTAGTCATTCGAGAAATAGTTTTACCAAAAGTTATTAAAGAATTGAATAGTAAAGAACTTTTTTTTGAGGCTAATTATGAGGATGATGAAGATTTAACAGAATTATTAAATTTATCCAATAACAATTTCTTAAATGCAAATATAAATTCATGGCAACAAGTTTTGCCACTTTACCCTATTTCCCCAATTAACTAAGTATTTATCCAATCAAATTATTAATATTAGCTTGAAGGTTCATGGTTACAGAATTTAAATGATCTCTTGATGAGCTTTGTGGAGGTTGAATAGGTTTTCCCACTTTAATAACTATTTTTGAGAAGAAAGGAATACAAAATTTAAATCTTATGAGTCTATGTGAATTAACTATTGCAACAGGCAATAATAATTTTTGATTTTTAAAGGCTAATAATGCGGCACCTTGTTTTGGCTTATTAACACGCCCATTTGTTTGACGAGTGCCATCAATAAAAATTCCAATAGAATTGTTATTTGATAATTTTTTACATGCTGTTTTAATGGTATTTTTATCAGCAATTCCCCTCTTTACAGGATACGCTCCACAAGCCTTAATGACGAAGCCAAGAAAAGGTATTTTAAAAAGCTCTGCCTTAGCCATAAAGGATATATTGCGTCCAAGAGCATGACCTAACAATGGAGGATCAAGTAAAGAACCATGATTAGAAACCATTATAAAAGAATCTTTTTGCGGAATATTTTCTCTACCTATTAAATGACCTTGAAATACACATTTATAAATAGGTAATACAAAAAGTTTGCTAACTAATTGATAAATTAATTTTTGAAAAATATCATTTTTCATACGAATTAATAATTTATTTGATCAGAAGATGAAACTTGAGAAATTTTCACCTCCTTCAGATGTCTTTTTCCTAAACCGCTAAGTACATTTGAAGGGCCAATTTCAACAATATGAAGATCACTATCTTTTGCCATTAAATCCATAGTTTCTCGCCACCTCACTCCATTACACATTTGATTTTCCAATCTCATCTTAAGCTCATTTGGATCGCTGCAAAGTGAAGGTTCATAATTACTTATGACTGGGAAAGAAGGATTTTTAAATTTAATCTGTTTTAAATACTCAGCAAATTTTGCTGAAGGCTCATCCATGAATGGCGAATGAAATGCACCAGAAACATTCAATTTCAGGAATCTTTTACAAGAGATTTCTCTAGATAAATTATCTAACGCTTCATTAGATCCTGATAAGACAACTTGGGAGGAGCTATTATCATTAGCAATTACAATATCATCAATTTTTTTTACTAATAAATCAAGTTGATTTCTATCAAAACCAATTACAGCTGCCATAGATCCTTTCCCAGCATTTACCATTAATTGAGACCTTACTTTTATTAGTGATACACAATCTTCGAATGAAAAAACATCCGCACAGTATAGTGCCGAAATTTCTCCTAGACTATGCCCAGCTACATAAGTTGGTTTGAAACCATTTGCCTTTAAGGCATCTAATAAAATCGATTCAACTAAAAAAAGACAAATTTGTGTATTTCTTGTGTCATTCAAATCACTCAGAGGATTAGTTGGTTCAGAATTAAATTCACAAATTTCATATAAATTTCTCTCAAATATCTTAGAAGCATAACTAAACCTCTCCTTTGTGTTGGGCAAATTTTCAATTTGTTTTGCCATTCCAATTTTTTGCGATCCCTGTCCAGGGAATACCCATGCAACTGTCATAGTGTTCCTATTTTGTTTTAACCCCATTTAATGAGGGCTGCACCCCAACTTAGCCCAGCGCCAAAACCACTTGTGGCAATAATATCATTTTGTTTTATTATATTATTTTTAATAGCCTCATCCATCATTAGTGGAATTGTTGCTGCTGAGGTATTGCCATATTTTTCTAAATTGCTTAGAACTTTTTCTCTAGGAATTTTTAACCTTTCCCCTACAGAATCCAATATTCTTTGATTAGCTTGATGCAATACAAGCCAATCAACTTCATCAGAACTAAAATTGATTTTTCTAAACAACTTTTCAAGAATTATCGGAACTTCTCTAACTGCAAATTTATAAACTTCCTGACCATTCATTTGAATAGGAGAAAAACCGCCACTTAAAAAATCAATGGTATCAATTATTGAATCCTTATTATTTTTTGATGGAAGATTAAGAAAAGAACCCCTCTCCCCATCAGTTCTCATATCAAAACCAAGAAAATTATCAAATTCATTTGTGGCTTCAATTGCCAATGCACCCGCACCATCTCCAAAAAGAATACAACTTCTTCTATCATTCCAATCAACAAAGCTTGATAATTGATCTGCCCCTATAACAATAGCCCTTTTAAAACTTCCCCCTTTTAAAAATTGTGAGGCTGTTATTAAGGCGAATAAAAAACCACTGCATGCCGCCGTTAAATCGAAAGCTACAGCATTACTGGCCCCCAATTTAGCTTGAATAGATGGTGCTGAACCAAATAAATCATGCGGAGTAGAAGTAGCTAAGACAATCAAATCAATAGTTTTAATATCCCAATTAGCCATTTCAATCGCAGTTATTGCCGCCTCATAACCCATCTGAGTGACATTATCTCCTAAGCTAGAAATCCTTCTCTCAGAAATACCAGTTCTAGATTTGATCCATTCATCACTCGTATCTACCTTTTGACTAATTGTTTGATTGGTTAGTATTTGATCAGGTACATAACTTCCACTTCCTTTAAATGAGATACCAATCTGATTAAACTTTATTCCTTCCAAAAGAGTTTTTTAGTTACTTATATAAGTCAAACATAAATTTGACGAAATATGTTTTAAGAATTTAAAACTTGAAGCTTTTGAAGTTGATTTAAATTTTCCATTACGTTATGATTCACCGCCGAGTGAGCTAAGCGCAGAGCACTAACGACTGATAAAGACTTACTACTTCCATGGCCGATCACGCAAATACCGTTTACCCCAAGTAATAAGGCACCACCATGTTCAGCATGATCTAACCTTTTCTTTATTCTGATTAGATTACTTTTTAAAAAAGCTGAACCAACTTTTCCCCGCCTCCCTCTTGGAAGCTCAGCTCTCAAAATATCTAATAAAACGCCTCCCACAGACTCAAGAAATTTTAATAATATATTACCGGTAAACCCATCACAGACTACTACATCAAAACTACCTGATAATACATCTCGACCTTCACAATTACCTGCAAAATCAAAACTTTTTTCAGTAGACAGTAATTCAAATGTTTTTAGAGATAAATCATTACCTTTGCATTCTTCTTCTCCGATATTTAAAAGGCCAATTCTTGGTTTTTTTACTTGCAAGACATCTTTTGCATAAATATTACCTAGAAGAGCAAACTGATGAAGATAAGATGGTTTACAATCAGTATTTGCTCCAACATCTAAAACTAATACAGGGCGAGTTTGATCCCTTGTAGGAAATAATGCGCCTATAGCGGGTCTATCAATCCCTTTCAATCTACCAATTCTAAATATCGCAGAAGCCATCATCGCTCCTGAATTGCCAGCTGAGTAAACAGCTTGTGCTTTATTATTCCTTACTAAATCCATTGCAACATTTATACTTGCGTTTTTCTTTTTTCTGACTGCAGTAGCTTCTTCATTCATTCCTATAGGATCTCCACTATCAATTAATTCAAGACGATTATTGTCTATTTCTTTTTCAAGTAATTCTAGTAAACCAATTTTTTCTGCCTCATTTTTAACTGTTTCAATTTTGCCAACAAACTTTATATTTATTGGAAATCTGCTTATCGCTTCAAGGCAACCCTGGAGAATTGGCCCAGGAGCATAATCTCCACCCATGCCATCAACTGCGATCCAAATTCTATTAGATTTCGCATCCTCCACCTTATCTAAAATATTATCGCTATTTTGTAATCTTTTTAATGGGTCAAAAACTAATGGCTGTAATGTATTTTTAGCCAATGAACTAGCATTTGAGACTACACTGCTAGCAGTATTCACAACAGATTCAGCGCTTGAAACCACATTACCTGCAACATTACCTGCAACATTACTAGCAACATTACTAGCTGTGCTTACGACAGATCCAGCACCGGAAACTACGTTACCAGCGACATTGCTAGCCGTTACTGCAGAATTAGCAGCAGTATCAACTATTGACGTTACAGCCGAATTTCTTTTATACCAAATAACTAATCTTCTGATAGCTCTGGATTTATTAATTTTATGTACATTTTCTTTCCTCATTTATTTACCATCAAAAGGAGCAATATCGACAATCCTTTGGAAAAGATATCCTGTGCCTCTTGCTGTTAATATCAATTCAGGGTTTGCCGGATCAGCCTCCAGTTTTGATCTTAGTCTTGATATATGAACATCGACTACTCTTGTATCTACATGTCTCTCAGGCGTATATCCCCAAACCTCTTTTAAAATCTCTCCCCTACTAAATGGTTCTCCTGACCTACTTACCAAAAGCTCTAGGAGACTAAATTCCATCCCAGTCAATCTGATTCTCTCATCGCTTTTAAAAACCTGTCTTCGATTTGTATCAATTTTTATATCAGTAACCAAAATTAATCCTGAATTAGGCATTCCAGGTATTTGTTCTTTGTCAATTCTTCTTAGAACGCATCTAATTCTAGCTTCTAATTCCTTAGGACTAAATGGTTTTACCACATAATCATCAGCCCCTAATTCTAAACCTGTTATCCTATCTGCAACATCTCCTAGTGCAGTTAGCATAACAATTGGGACATCAGAATCTTTCCTTAATTCTTGACACACTCCATAACCATCTAACTTTGGCATCATGACGTCAAGTACTACTAAATCAGGCTCAAAATCTTTAAATAACTTTAGTGCTTCTTTACCATCACTAGCAGTTACAACTTTGTAGCCAATCATGGAGAGACGCGTCTCCAGAATTCTTCTAATACTTGCCTCGTCATCTGCGACAAGAATTGTTTCTTTAGTTTGACTAGATAGAGCCATTTGTTTCTATTAGCTAATCAGTAAGAGAATTTATTATTAACCTAATCTAACTTGTAGAGGGGCAAAATCCCAAACATTCTAGTTCCATTACTTTATTCAAAAACTAAATGTCTAGCAAATTGTCGACTTTTATTTGTCAAAATTGCGGAACTGAAACTTCTCAATACTTTGGGAAATGCCTTAATTGCAACTCATGGAATTCAATTGTTGAAGAAATTAAAAGCAAAAGATCTAAATATCAAGATATAAAAAATAGTAAGAAAGCTGTATCGTTTAATGAAATTTCATCTAAAAAAATATCAAGATTGACGAGTGGTTTTAGGGAATTTGATCGAGTTCTTGGAGGTGGGATAGTCCCTGGATCTGTTGTTTTACTAGGAGGAGAGCCAGGTATAGGGAAAAGTACAATAGTTCTTCAATCAGCAGGAAAAATATCTCTCAATGAGAAAGTTTTATACGTTACTGCAGAAGAATCTTTAGAACAAGTAAAAATCAGATGGGAAAGATTAAATCAAAACAGTATTGATTTACAAATTTTTGCAGAAACCAATTTATCCCTAATTATTGATGAGATCAAAAGAGTAAGTCCAAGTTTTGCAATTATTGATAGTATTCAAGCTATCCATAATCATGAGATGGAAAGTTCGCCAGGATCAGTTTCACAAGTTAGAGCATGTTCATCTGAATTACAAAATCTTGCCAAAGAAAATAATATTGCACTTCTAATAATTGGTCATGTGACAAAAGATGGGGCTTTAGCTGGTCCAAAAACTCTGGAGCATTTAGTTGATGTAGTAATAAACTTTGAAGGAGATAATATTTCTTCATATAGATTACTAAGAAGTATAAAAAATCGATTTGGATCCACCTTTGAAATTGGAATTTTTGAAATGCTTGAAGAAGGCTTACGAGAGATAAAAAACCCAAGTTCAATTTTTACAAATAAAGAAAATATTGCAGGTGTAACAACTACGATAACTAATGAAGGTACTCGACCATTCGCTGTTGACATCCAAGCACTAGTAAATAAAACTTTTTACAGTAATCCAAGACGTACTACAACTGGAATTAGCATTAACAGATTACATCAAATTTTAGCTGTTATTGAAAAACATGTAGGCATTAAATTATCTGAATTTGATTGTTATGTAGCTACTGGGGGTGGTTTCGAGATAAATGATCCGTCATCTGACTTGGGAGTAGCAATATCAATTTTATCAAGTTTGAAAAATATTCCTCCTTTGGCAAGTAGCTCATTTATTGGAGAATTGGGCTTAAGCGGTCAAGTTAGACAATCTAATAACCTTAGACCAAAGATAGAAGAGGCTGCAAGATTAGGTATCAAAAATATCGTGGTGCCAAAATTAGAGGAGGATCTAAATAATAATTTTAAAAATTTAATCAATATCAAAGAGATTTCTAATATTAAAGAAGCAGTTGATTATTCTTTATCAAAATAAAAATATTAGAGGTACATATCAATTGAACTTCTTCCTGAGTTTTTCAGCCAATTCTCAATATCAAGATACCCACCAGGATATAATCTCACTGCTTTAGACCAGACTTCAGCAGCTTTATCAAACCAAATATCTCTCTGATCTAAATCACCATTCTGTTCCGCAAATCTTCCTCTTTTCTCATAAATTAAACCTATATTTTTTAGACATGATGGTTGTTTAGGATTTTCTACTAATGCTTTTTGATAAGTTTCAATTGACAAATCCTCATCACCGTTACTCATATATATTATTGCCATATTTTTTAGAGTCTCACCCCTATCAATTTTATTTTCTTCAAGCAATAAACTCTCTTTATAATATTCTAATGCTTCCGAATAATCGCCATTATTTTGGGCAGCAAGGCCATCTCTATAATAGATATAAGCTTTTTTTTCCTTGTCTGCAATAGGCATTATTTTTACTATAGATTCGGCAATTACAGTAAAAGCTTTATCAATAAAATTGTCTCTGTTTTGATTACTCGGCACTGCTTTAAATCTAATAGAAGTAATATAATAATTTAAAAAATAACTATTTAAATAGTCTATAACATTTATTATTATAGTTAAAAATGAAATCAACCATTAATTTGCTTCTATCGTGAAAAATTTGGAGAGCATTCAGTTAAGCATTAAAGGAATGAAATGTGGTGGTTGTGTTAGTACTGTTGAAAAAATATTGAATAATTCTGATGGTATTGAAAATGTTTCTGTTAACTTACTTACTGAAAGTGCATATTTTGAAAGTAGCCAGAAACATATAGAAATAGAAAAAGTTCTCGAAAATCTTAAAGCAAATGGTTTCCCATCAAAGATTTACATAAATGATTTCTCAAAAAAAATAAATAAAGCAGAATTAGAAAAAAAAAAGAAATGGAATAATCAATGGCAGAAATTAACTTTTGCTCTTTTACTTTTACTATTTTCAGGTTTAGGTCATCTTGCAGAAGGAAGATATATAAATTTTCCAATATTAGGTAATATATTTTTTCACGCCTTATTAGCAACAGTAGCTTTACTATTGCCTGGAAGAGAAATAATTATTAATGGATTTAAATCATTTATAAAGAACCGCCCGGATATGGATTCTTTAGTAGCTCTTGGAGTAACTAGCGCCTACATAACAAGTCTTCTATCCTTAATATTCCCTGCTACTGGTTTTCCTTGTTTTTTTAATGAACCAGTTATGCTATTAGGATTTATTCTGATTGGGCGTTTCTTAGAAGAAAGAGCTAGATATCAAACTGGTTCATCCATTGGAGAGTTATTAGAGCTTCAACCTGAAATGGCAAATATCTACACAGAAGATAATCAAATAAAGTCTATAAGAGTAAACACTTTAAAACCTTATCAAGAGATTCAAGTTTTAGCAGGTGACAGAGTACCTGCTGACTGCATTGTTACTCAAGGCAATTCATATGTTGATGTCTCACATATTACTGGAGAATCGAAACCTATAGAAGTAAAAGAAGGCGACAATTTATCCAGTGGATCTTTAAATCTAAATTCAACTCTTAGACTAAAAGTGCAAAAGGTCGGAGGAGATTCTTCTCTTGCAAAACTAGTAAGTCTTATTGAGTCTGTAAACGCTAATAAGCCTCCTATTCAAAGAATTGCTGATAATATTGCAGGCAAATTTACTTACTTTGTACTAATATTTGCGACTTTAAGTTTCTTTTTTTGGTGGAAGGGGGCAAAACAAATTTGGCCTGATTTATTAAATCATAATCATCATCAATTCATAACAGACTCAAGCCACACGCTTCATAGTTCGCTTGGTAGTAATGCTGAAAATTTCCTGAGCTTAGCAATTCAATTGTCAATTGCTGTTTTAGTAATAGCTTGTCCTTGTGCACTAGGTTTAGCTACACCAACAGTAATCACTGTTGCATCAGGTAAAGCAGCAAAAAAAGGGGTTTTATTTAAAGGAGGTGACAAAATAGAGATGGCTTCAAAAATTAATCATATTATTTTTGATAAGACAGGTACCTTAACAAAAGGAAAGCCTTTTATTGTTGACTATAAAAATAATAATGATCATAAATTCTTATTAAGATTAGCTGCCAGTTTAGAAAAGGAAAGCAGACATCCAATTGCTAACGCCTTAATTCAAGAGGCCCAAAAACAAAACTTAATTTTATTTCCAATTAAAAAAATTTTCACCGAATCAGGTCGAGGGATTTCTGGAGAACTTGATTCGATTGATGGACTTATCAATATTGGAAATGTTGAATGGCTGCAGAGCAAAGGAATAATTATTGATAGTAATGCTAAAAAGGTCATTGAAAATGAAGAGACACAAACGAATACAATTATTGGAGTGAGTATGAAAAATAAGTTATTTGGCTTTATTTTGTTAGGGGATTTACTCAGGGAGGATTCAATTAAAACAGTTCAAAATTTGAGAGAAAACAAATTTAAAATTAATATTTTAAGTGGAGATAGAAAACAAACAGTTTTAGCTTTAGCAAAAACAATTGGTTGTAAAGAAAAGGAAGTAAAATGGGATCTTCTGCCTCACATGAAACTTAAGATTATAGAAAATTTAAAAATCAATCATAAAGTAGCGATGATTGGCGATGGAATTAATGATGTACCAGCCTTAGCAGCCTCAGACTTAGGAATTGCAGTGGGATCAGGAACTCAAATAGCGAAGGCAAATGCAGATGTAGTATTGATGGGAGATCAACTCAATGGATTACCCTATTCATTAAATCTTGCAAAAAAAACTATAAGAAAAATAAAGCAGAATCTAATATGGGCTTTTGGTTACAACTTAATAGCAATACCGATAGCCGCCGGCATTTTATTCCCCAAGTACGGCATTCTTCTTACGCCCTCAATCGCAGCATTATTAATGGCAACTAGCTCTATTACAGTTGTAATTAATGCTTTATCTTTGGATTAAATGAAAGGAAAATTTATTGTTATTGAAGGTATTGATGGATGTGGCAAGACTACCCAAATAGATGAACTATCTAAATGGCTTCCAAATAGTGGTCTAATAAAGAAAGATTCTAAATTAATCACAACCAGAGAGCCAGGAGGCAGCCTGTTAGGGGAAAAAATAAGAGGACTGATTCTTGATAACAATGAAAATAATATGCCATCATCACTTGCCGAATTATTGCTTTATTCAGCTGATAGAGCTGAGCACGTTTCAAAAATTATTTCACCTGCTTTAAATAATAATGATTGGGTAATTAGTGATAGATTTTCCGACTCCACTTTGGCTTATCAAGGTTATGGTAGAAACATAAATATAGAAATAATTAAAAATATTGAATCTATTGTGTGTCAAGGAAAATATCCTGACATAACTTTCTTCTTAGAAATTTCTCCGGAAGAAAGTATCTTGCGAAGGAAAAATCAAATCCCAGATAGAATGGAATCAGAAGGTATTAGATTTTTGGAAAAAGTAAATGAAGGCTTCAAAGTAATTGCTAAAGAAAAAAACTGGACAGTAATATCTGCTTCACAAAATATTAAAACCATTTCTAATCAAATTAAAGAGACTTTATTAAAGAATTTTTCTAATAAAAAATGATTGAGGTTAAAAAACATAATTTTTTATTTAATGAAGAACACAATAAATGGCTTAAAAGCATAATTAAAAACAAATCATTTGCTAATGGTTATATATTTTATGGTCCAGAAGGCGTAGGAAAAAAACAAACTGCTTTTCAATTTATAAAAGAGATTTTCAAACAATCTTCCCCGAGCAGGAATATTGAAGAGAGAATTAACAACAATAACCATCCTGATTTTCTAATTATCGAACCCAGTGCTCTTTTGGAAGCTAAAAGATTAAAAAGTTCGGATCTTGAACAAAGAACAAAAAGTGGATCTGAGGTTATTAAGATTTCTCAAATACGTAATATAAAATTTTTTCTTGGTCAAAAATCAATAAACTCAGAAAAAAAAGTTATTTTAATTATTGATGCACATCTTTTAAACGAAGCAGCCTCAAATTGCCTATTAAAAACCTTAGAAGAACCTAGTAATGGCATTTTTATTTTATTAACATCAAAATTAAATCTTCTTTTAGATACAGTAATTTCACGATGTCAAATAGTCAGGTTTCGATCCTTTTCTGGTAAACAAATAAATTCTATCTTAAAAGATTATTTAGATCCTTCTAAATTCAATATTAATAAAAATTTTAAACTTCAAGACTTGATAAACTCTGCAAATGGATCGCCAAGGCACCTATTAAAGAATATTGAAATTTGGAATGAATTATCAGATGAAATTATAAGTAAATTAGATTCTCCATTAAAAAATAGTCTTGAAATTTTAAAAGTATCTAAATTAATATCTGAACAATTAGAGATTTATCAACAGATTAGTTTAGCCAATTTAATTCAAATTATTTGGTGGAGAAAGACAAACAATGTTGATGTAGTAAAAAAACTTGAAAATTTAAAATTCCACTTAAGAAAAAATATTCAACCCAGGTTGGCATGGGAAATTACTTTTTTAAAAATTTCAATGGAGGATATGTGAAATTTAATCTATCGCAGCATTTATTAAATCAGGATTTCTTGCTTGAATAAACTCTTGCTTGGCAGTTTCAACTTGAGCACCAATAGGTAACTCAAGACAATATCCCGCTCCATATACAGTTTTTATATATGTAGGCTTACGTGGATCAGGTTCTAGCTTAGTACGTAAGTGTCTAATATGTACTCTTATTGTCTCAATATCATCGTCAGGTTCATATCCCCAAACTTCTTTGAGAATTAATGCTGGTGATACAGTTTGACCATGCCTCTGTAAAAGGCAATGAAGTAATTCAAATTCAAGATGCGTTAATCTAACAGGAGATTCAAACCAGATAGCTTCAAATCTTTCTGGAACAAGAGTGAGAGGTCCATAATTTAAAATTTCTTGCTGGTTACTAGAATTCAATTGTGCTCTATTGGTTCTCCTTAATAATGCTTTTATTCGTACATGTAATTCTTCTAAATCAAATGGTTTAGTAATGTAGTCATCAGCTCCAGAATTAAAACCGGTAACTTTATCTTTAAGGCCACCCAATGCTGTTATCATCAAAATTGGAATATTTGATGTTCTTTCATCCCTTCTAAGGCGCTGACATAAAGTTAACCCATCAACACTTGGCAACATTAAATCTAAAAGTATTAAATCTGGTGTGTATTGAAGAGCTAATGCTTGCCCTTTAATGCCATCTTCAGCTCTTTGAACATCGAATCCAGAATGTTCTAGATGCCTAGCTACCAAATCACGCATATCAAGATCATCTTCAATTAAAAGGATTGAAATTTTCATATTTTATAGACTATTAAATTAAAATTAATTTTTTGTAATACAATTCTCTCAAGAATTTAGAAAGATTGCTGAATTAATGTAAACAATTTTATCAATTAAATTTATCAACCAAATCAATAATGGCATGGTATTAGAGAGAAATTTCAAATTTTAAAAGAGTTTAAATTTTACAATTTCTTTCGATTTTGTTAACTATTTCTTAATAATTAGAAGAATATTCGGCATAAATAGTGATCCAAATTTAAGGAATATCTAAATCCAAAGTGTCCAGTTAAATGGTCTAAAAATGTAATTCAATGATAAATCTCAGTTCTCAATGAGGTCTAAATTGATATTTTTTAGTTTTATATTTTTTCTGAGTGTTTAAGTTGGGAATGTTGTCTATATTAAAAAAAATCTCAGTATTTATGAAAAAGAAGTCATTTATCTATTCTGATTTATCAAAAAAACAACTAGAAAATCTTAAAGAATTTTATATTCAAAAAAAAGTTGAATCGATGAGTCATGAAGAACTTAAACAATATGTACTAGAAATTATTTCTCATCAGATAAACGATACTATCGATAAAGAAGAAGAAATGGAAGCATGGAGAGAAATGTCAGAATTTTTTGGAGAGCAATTTGAAATAATTATTTTAGAAATACAAACAAAATATAGTGACGATAAAAACTTAATTGACACTGAAATAGATCCGCAAAAACAAAGGTTAGAATTACTTGAAAGGAATAATTTAGATAAAGAGAAAAAGGATATGTGGAATGACTAGAACTTCATGAAAAGAGTGATTCAAAACATATTCAAAAAAACATCAATTGACCATTGGACCTGATAAATCAAACAAAGAACTAAAGTTTTTATTACTGAGATCTTTTATTA
Organism: Prochlorococcus marinus CUG1416; assembly: GCF_017695965.1. Classification (NCBI taxonomy): domain Bacteria; kingdom Bacillati; phylum Cyanobacteriota; class Cyanophyceae; order Synechococcales; family Prochlorococcaceae; genus Prochlorococcus; species Prochlorococcus marinus. Next base: position 129,698 of record NZ_JAAORM010000001.1, on the reverse strand, counting down.
ATAAGAATAGACATTGTGTTCTATAAACTGTAGTTAAAACTACTGATATTTAGCTATTAAATTAATATATATACAGTATTTTATTATAGTTTGTAAATGCTCTCACTACTGTTCTAAATATAATATTAGATTAAACTACTCTTATATTTACTTATAATAAACTTTAGATTTTTTTAGATAGTTTTTTTGATTCAAGTTTTCATCAAAATTGATTCATAAAAAAAGACTCTTAAATGAGTCTTTAAAAAGTTAAATTAAGAAAGTAAACTCCCCGGGCGGTAGTCGGGGTGATGTTTCCTGAAGGTGTATGACTGAATATGAGATAAGAATTTTGCGATTTTGATATATTTCCCCACCATTTCCCCACCATCAAACCTCCAATCAATAAAAAAAGACTTCTATTGAAGTCTCCTGAAAGTTAAATCTTAAAATTGAACTCCCCGGGCGGGATTCGAACCTGCGACCAATCGATTAACAGTCGATCGCTCTACCGCTGAGCTACCGAGGAATATAAAATGAATTTAGCTCTTTAAAGTGCCATATGACAAGTAAAAGAATTAATTATATTGAAATTTTGATGGTTCTTGCCAGCTAGATAAAAAACCATTTTTCAACTCTGCTACTGCATCAGCATAAGTTAATTCTTCATAACGGTGAGTAATCCATAAAGCAGATAAAGGTTTTTTATGATCATTTGTAAGATTTTTCAGAGTTCTTATAACTTTTAATTGGCTGCTTTGATCAAGTAAAGATGTAGGCTCATCCAAAAGAATAAAATTTTTATTACTAATAAGAGCGCATGCAATAGTTAAGCGTTGTTTTTGTCCACCACTTAAAGTGTGTACTGGTCTCTTTTCAAAACCAATTAATCCCACCTGATCGAGCACATAGTCAATTTTTTTAGTAATTTCATTATCACTTAAATTTTGATTAATATTAAGAAGAAGTTCGCTCCTGCAATTTGGCATCAATATTTGATGATCAGGATTTTGAAATACCATACCAACATTTGCTTTACATTTAACGATTCCATTTTGAGGTTTAATTATTCCATTTATTAATTTTAAAAGAGTACTTTTTCCACTGCCATTTTTACCAACAACCATCCAAAATCCAGGTTTTTTAATTGAGAAATTACATTTAAAAATTAAATTTTCTTTTTTTTCAGGATATGAAAAAGAGACATCTTTAAAATGTATATGAGGTATTTCATTGTCAAAAGAATATCTCATTACTTTTATTAGTCTATGTTGAGAGAAAATCCTGGTCTTTTAGCGCCTCCTGCTACTGATGATTTTTCATATATCTGAACAGCAATAATTTCTTGAGCTCTGACAGCAATTAATTTATCTTGAACTTTGTCACACCTTAATTCAATCAAATTTGAAGTTTCTACAGTTTCATTCATCGAATTTTTTATGTCATCATAAATTCTTTTAACATCCTCTAATTCTTTCTTCTGAATTGAAATCGGAAAAGGTGAATATCTAAGACTTAGTTCAAGCGAATACATAATAATTATCAAAACTCCCTTTTATAATAATCAATATTCTTACTAAGAAAGTTATTTTAGATTAAATTCTTTTGCGAAAATTATATAAAAGATCTTTCAATACATTTATTATGTAAGAAGGAGATTTAATTTTGCAATTTAAATAATGATTTCATGGAAATAGCAAATGATATTACTTCTCTGGTTGGCGATACCCCATTAGTGAAATTAAATCGAATCAGAAAGTACTTTAATAGTTATCCAGAAATAATAGCCAAGCTTGAAAGTTTTAATCCATCAGCGTCTGTTAAAGATCGCATTGCTTATTCAATGTTATGTAAAGCTGAAGAAGAAGGATTGATTACACCAGATAAAACAACATTAATTGAAGCGACGAGTGGTAATACTGGAATTGCATTAGCAATGGTTGCTGCAGCTAAAGGCTACAAATTGATATTAACTATGCCAGACACGATGAGTATTGAGAGAAGGGCAATGTTGAGAGCTTATGGTGCAGAATTACAGCTAACTCCAGGGAATGAAGGAATGACAGGAGCTTTAAATTTAGCTAATGAGTTGTCTTCAAGCATCACTAATAGCTATCAATTTAATCAATTTGAAAACTTCGCTAATCCTGATATTCACGAAAGAACAACTGGGCCAGAAATATGGGCTCAATCTAACAATAATTTAGATGGACTCGTTATAGGAGTAGGGACAGGAGGAACAATAACAGGTTGCGCACGTTTTTTAAAAAAAGTGAATCCAAGTTGCAAAATTTATGCCGTTGAGCCCAAAAAAAGTGCTGTTATTTCTGGAGAACAAGCAGGATCTCATTCTATTCAAGGGATAGGAGCTGGTTTCGTACCGAAAGTTCTGAATACTAAATTAATAGACGAAATTATACAAATAGATGATGATGAAGCGTTTTATTATGGACGTTTATTAGCTCGATTAGAAGGTCTGTTATCGGGCATAAGCAGCGGTGCAGCATTAGCTGCAACAATAAAAATCGGAGAAAGGAAAGACCTAATAAATAAAAGATTGATAGTGATTCTTCCAAGTTTTGGTGAAAGATATTTATCAACCGCAATGTTTGAATCTAATACTTCAGTTCAAGCTCGACAAGATGGTTATCTTTAGTACATCTTGAAAAAATGGGAAAAAACTTTTATGAAGAATTAGGTCTTGAAAAAAATGCAACCAAAAGTGAAATTAAATCTTCATATCGTTCTTTAGTTAAGAAGCATCATCCTGATGCAGGCGGAGACAAAGAACGATTTTTTGCAATACAAAATGCCTGGGAGAATCTAAATGACCCTATAAAAAAAGCTGAATATGATAGAAAAATGTTTCCTTCCAAGGGCTCATTTGACTCATTAAAGGAAAATTGGGAAGAGAAATTTAATTCAAAAAAATATAATTCATCAATTAAAGACAAAGAAGTTGAAACATGGATAAAAGAGATTTACCTGCCGATAAATAGATTAATTAGCCAAATAATTAAACCTTTGAATAATGAAATAAAAGCACTATCTGCGGATACTTATGATGACCAATTAATGGAAAATTTTTGCATTTATATCCGCCTTTCCCAAAAGAAAATAGAAAAAGTTGAAAAAATTTATAATAAAAAGTTAGTACCAAAATCTATTTCAGCTTTAGGTTTAGATCTTTATCATTGTTTTTCACAAGTTAAAGATGCACTATTAGAGTTTGATAGATATACACAAGGATACGTAGATGATTACTTATTTGATGGTAAAGAAATGATTAAAGAAGCAAAAAGAATTCAATCAAAGATGGTAATAGAGAAAAAAAATAAAAATTTTTAAAAATAAAATTTCATTGAATATATTCTTTAAGTTGATCTAATTTCAACCAAACATCTGGCACAGGTCTTCGCCATCGAACTTGAGCATATTCTTCTTTGACGGCAAGAATCTCCCCAGGACCTTCAAAAATATAATTAGGTAAATCATCATCACTGGCAAGGGACTCAATACTTTTGATATAATTTACTCTATCGACAAAAACTAAGCTTCCCTTCTTGAGAGGTTTCTGTGGAATAGAATCTGTCATAATAAATCTATGCAGTTATTTGAAATTTATTATACAAAATCTTGTTTGAAAAATATTTAAAAAAACTGATTATGGAATAATAATTACAAACCTCTAAAAAATTTAATAGCCTTAAATGGTAAACATCTATAAAATATGCGTCTTTTACTACTTGGCTGTACTGGATTTGTTGGTAAAGAATTAGTCCCAACATTACTTAATGAAAATCACGAGATATACATTGTAAGTAGAAAACCTATAAATAAATTAAAGCTTGATTTAGATTTCAATAAATTTAAATTTGTTCAAATAGATTTATCAAAAAAACAAAACTGGAATAATGAAAATCTTCTAAGTATTTTAAGAGAGACAGATGGAATTATTAACTTAATGGGAGAGCCCATAGCCGAAAAGAAATGGACTTATTCACAAAAACAGGAAATTGAAAATAGTAGAATTAATACCACGCAATTTATGATGGAGACACTTAAAAATTTCAAAATCAATCCAAAAGTTATTATAAATGGATCAGCAATTGGTTATTACGGGACAAGTTTGTCGGATGAATTCACTGAAAATAGTATTGGAGGGAAAGACTTTTTAGCTAATCTTTGCAAACGATGGGAAGCAGTTGCTGCTGAAAAACCATTTTTCTCAAGGTTAGTTATTTTTAGAATTGGAATTGTTCTGGAAGCAGATGGAGGTGCCTTAGGAAAAATGCTTCCTGTATTTAAAATTGGATTAGGTGGGCCAATTGGAGATGGTATGCAATGGATGAGTTGGATTCATCGAAGGGATTTATGTGCCTTAATAACTAAATCATTAGTTGATAAAAAGTATTCAGGCGTATTTAACGCTGTTGCACCAAACCCAGTATTAATGAAGGATTTTTCTAAGACTTTAGGTAAATGCCTTAATAGACCTAATTTACTACCAGTACCAGGAGCAGTTCTAAAAATTTTGTTAGGAGATGGATCAAAAGTTGTATTAGAAGGACAAAAGGTAATAAGCAAAAAACTCAGAAATTTTAATTTTAAATATCCTCTTCTTGAGAAAGCAATTTCCGCCTCCACCAAGAATTAAAACCATTTACTAAAGCACCAATAATTAGAATTGTTATTAGTGGAACTATAAGAGGATTCCAAACTATCTGAATAAAATTAATAAAAATGAATATTCCATTTAATTGCATAATTATGGCAAAACCAAAAAATATTGCAAAAAAAATTACTATAAATAAATTTATTAACAATAAATTATCGATTATTTGTTTTAAGTTATTTTGATTATCTTCGTTAGTCATATTTAATAACAAAATTCATATCATCAACCATCTTAATACAAGCTTTGTTTTCACCTAGTCTTTTTTTTGCATTTTCATGACATGAAATCAAAAACTTCTTATTTAGCTTAATTAGGTATATTACTTGTATAATCAATCTTATTGTTTGATTTATTTGATCATTCTTATTTTTATAATTAGTTGCACAAAAAACATATTTTCCAAGCAAACGTCTTTGCGCTTCTGCAAAAGATTTTGTAAATTGTGGGCCTTTCCCTTCAATCTGAATAACAGGTTTACCTAATCCAATCGCCTGCTCTGCTGCTGTGCCTGCCATGCTGATACATAATCTACTTTTCAATAATATTTCGTCAAAAGTATTCCAATATAAATTCACCGTTAAAGATTTATATTGAAATTTCAAGAGATTCTTCTCATTTATTTTCTCTAGGTATAACCATTTTCTATTTTCAAAGATCTCCATTATTTTGGATGAAGATAGAGCATTAACTATTGCAAAATTAAATTCAATTTTTTGAAAATAACTTAAATCTGAAAGAGCCTCTAAAACTTCTAAAATCAAAACAAAATTATTTAAAATCTCGGGAAATCTACTACCTGGAAATAGTCCAATACTAAAGTCAGATTTCTTTAATTCTTTACCTCTAAAAAAATACTTATCCATAAATGGATTACCAAAAAAAGATACTGTCTTTTTTAATTGGGAAGTTAAATCATTAGCCGTAAGAAAATCTCTTGTATATATTTTTTTTGCCTTTTTTGAATTCAAAAAAAATTTAGAGGGCCATGGTAATTTTAACTTCCCTTCATAATGACTTGAATAAGCAACTAGATATGTAAAAAATTCTTTTTTACATACCCATGCAAAAAATACTGGCACAATATCACCAACTACAAAAAAATAATTATATTTTTTTCTTATTTTATAAGTTAAATATAATCTTTTTAGGACATAAATTATTTCTCCTCCAAATATCTCTTTTAATCTTCCCTTAAAAGAATTATAGCCAATACCTCCAGTAGTAAATTCTTTAGTTTTTCCAATAATCTTAATTTTTTCTTTCTCGTAATGAATTCCTTTACCAACAATTGGCAAAGCCTCTACAGAATAACCACTATTTGCCAATTCCTTAGCTATCAAGCTCCCAGATAGATCTTCTCCATGCCCATTACTTAATAATAAAATTCTGGACAATTTAAAAATCCAACCATTTTTTGACTTTGGTTAATTCAGGCCAATCTGGATATCTAATAAATCCGTCTTCAACAGATTCTTTTAACTCACTTTTAACATCTGGCATCATCATAGACATTTTTTTTATTAACTCAATATGATCCCTAACCCCTTTATTATTGGTAGCCAAAAGGGCTAAAGACAAATTCATTCTTGCTTGTGGATCTTGCTGGTTTAATCGAACAGCTTGTCTGGCAGCTGCTAAAGCTTCCTCATTATTTTTCAAGAGTAATTGAAGCCATGATAGACAAGTCCATGCAGCAAAATGATTTGGTATTTGCTGGATAATACTTTGAAAATCTTGAACGATAGGAATTAAATCTTGTCCAGCTTTATATCTTGATAGAGCTGCATTGAAATCCTCTTCGATGGGATTAATTTCGTTATTCATTATTCTTTAAACTGCAAAGGAGCTTCCACAGCCGCAAGTTTGAGAAGCATTAGGGTTTACAAAATTAAACCCACCGCCAATTAATTCCTTACTAAAATCTAATTGCATTCCATATATATATAAAAGACTTTTAGGATCGCAGACTACCTGAAAGCTTTGATCAGAATTCAATGAATAATCATAAACTTTATCATCAGGATTAATTTCATTACTTCCTATAAAGTCCATTGTATAACTCATCCCACTGCAGCCTCCTGATCTTACCCCAACCCTGAGAGCTTTCTTATCAATTTGTCCTTTTAATAAATTTGCAATTTGCTCTATAGCATCATTAGTTATTAAGATACCTTTACCATCATCAGAATTCTTAATTTCCTGTTTAAATACTACATTTTCCATAAACAAAGATTTCCTATTATTTATAATAGTAAAACTTAATCGATAGGTTGCATAGAACGAACAATATCCAAACTTGATTTGTTATAATCTTAAGAAAAAAGTGAAAATTGCAATAGTTGGTTCTGGATTAGCTGGTCTTACAGCTGCGGTCAATTTAGTTGATGACGGTCACGAAGTAGAAATTTATGAAAGTAGGTCTTTTTGGGGGGGTAAAGTAGGAAGTTGGGAAGATAAGGATGGCAATCACATAGAAATGGGATTACATGTATTTTTTTATAATTATGCAAATCTATTTAAATTAATGAAAAAAGTGGGTGCTTTGGATAATTTACTCCCTAAAGATCATACTCATCTGTTCATAAATAATGGTGGCAATTTGAAATCTTTAGATTTCAGATTCCCCTTAGGTGCTCCATTTAATGGACTCAAAGCATTTTTTACAACTGAACAACTTACTTGGGTAGACAAGTTCAGAAATGCCTTAGCTTTAGGAACAAGCCCAATAGTTAGAGGATTGATAGACTATGAAGGTGCAATGGAAATAATTAGAGATCTAGATAGGATTAGTTTTAAAGAATGGTTTTTAAATCATGGTGGGAGTGAAAAAAGTTTAGAAAGAATGTGGGATCCTATCGCATATGCTTTGGGTTTTATCAACTGCAAAGATATTTCAGCAAGATGTATGCTAACTATCTTCATGATGTTTGCCTCAAAAACAGAAGCCTCAAAACTTAATCTTTTAAAAGGTTCTCCTCATAAGTGGTTAACACAGCCTATTGTCGACTACATCACAAACAAAGGGGCCAAGATCAATCTAAACCATAAGGTGGAAGAAATTATTTATGAAAAGGAATCTTCCTCTTATTCCGTTAATCAGTTAAAAATATCTTCTCCTGAAGGGCCTAAAACAGTGTTTGCAGATAAATTTCTAGCTGCCTGTGATGTTCCTGGAATAAAAAAAATAATTCCAAAAGAATGGTATCAATTTAAAGAATTTGCAGGTTTAAAAAAACTTAGAGCTGTTGCAGTAGCTACAATCCAATTAAGATACGACGGTTGGGTTACCGAATTACAAAAAGATAATACTGGAAACTCGCCCACTGGACTCGATAACCTTCTATATTCTGCTGATGCTTCTTTCAGTTGTTTTGCTGATTTAGCACTAGCAAGTCCAGCAGACTATAGAAAAAAAGATATGGGATCACTACTCCAATGTGTTTTAACTCCCGGTGATAGATGGATGGGAAGATCTACAGAAAGAATTACCAAAGAAATAGATAAAGAAGTCCGCCGTCTATTCCCATCTTCAGAAAACCTTAAATTGCTTTGGAGTAACGTAGTACAAATTCCACAATCCCTCTATAGAGAATCTCCAGGGATGGAACCTTTTAGACCCGATCAAAAAACATCTATATCTAATTTCTTTATGGCTGGTAGTTACACTAAACAAGATTATATAGACTCTATGGAGGGAGCTACAATGAGTGGTCATTTAGCTGCGGCCGCAATTTTAGAGAAGAAAGCCGAATTAGCAAAAAATCTTGCAGTTAGTTAACTTATGGGTACTTGGCTAAAACATGACGTAATAACAGTTGTTAATGCGCCTCTTGAAAATGTTTGGAATACATGGAGTGATTTAGACTCAATGTCACTTTGGATGAGCTGGATAGAATCTGTAAAAACAGTTGATGAAGAAACTACAACATTACCAGATTTAACAGAATGGACTTTAGCTGCAAATGGTTTTAGGTTTAAATGGAAAGCTCAAATAACGGAAAGGATCGAAAAAAGTAAACTTAAATGGAAATCTATAGGGGGTTTACCAACTGAAGGATCAGTAGTTTTCGAAAGCAAAAGTGATCAAATTACATCAGTAAATTTAGCAATAACATATGAGCTGCCTAAAATGATTGCTCGATTTATGGAAGAAAATATTTTAGGTAAAATGGTCACAAACGAATTACAGGCCAATATTGATAGGTTTAGAGATTTGGTTGAAAAAAATTATAAAAATGATTTTTCTAACTAAAAATATTAATTGCCACATCTAGCAGTCCTTCAAAAGTATATTTTTGTGCCTGACCATCAACTCTTCCAAAAATCTTTTTGCATATTTTTGTTGTTTGAGGTCCAATAGTTAAAAATTTAGTTTGATCAAAATATTTGACCCATTCCTTACCAAGTGCTTTTTCTAGTAAAAAAGCAGAATTTAATACGGTTTTGCCGCTTGAGAAAATAATTGCATCCACTTTTTTATTAGAAATAAGATCAATTGTATCTGCAGGAATTGAATCAGGACATCTAGTTTCATATGCAGCAACCTCAAATACGCGCGAACCAGCCTTTCTAAATTGATCTGAAATTAGATCCCTACCACCTGTTTGGACTCTTGGCACAAAGACTCTAAGTCCATATCCAGATATTGGGAAATTATCAATTAAACTTTCGGCAACAAATTCTGGAGGTATGAAATCAGCCTTGATCCCAAAATCATCAAGAGTTATTGCAGTTTTTTCTCCGACTACGGCAATTTTTGTTGTTTTAGAACACTCTTTTAACGAACTATTAAAATATCTAAGTCTTTTATCTACAAATTTGATCCCATTACTACTGGAAAAGATAATCCAATGAAAATCATTTATTTGATTTAATGCTTCGTCAAGAGGATTTAAATCATCAGGATCCCCAATACTTATTGCAGGGAATTCAAATATATTGGCACCCTTGCTTGTGAATATTTTTTTAATATCCTTTATCCCCTCTCTTGATCGAGTGATAATTATATTTCTTTGATAAATAGGTAAATCAACTATTGGCATCCTTATCCTCAACATTATTATTTTCTTCGTTGCTATTTTTTATTTCATCAAGAAGTTTCAAGACTGCTAATCCTTTATCAATAACTATATCGTCTTTAAAAATTATCTCTGGTACTCGTCTCATCTCTATTCTTTTTCCTAAATTATGCCTAATAGAGCTTTTAGCGCTATTCAAATTTTCCACAATTTCTTTCTTTACTTTCTCTTGAGCAGTAGAAGTGATATAAATCTTACAGTATTGCAAATCACCTGATAAATCAATCTTGGAAATATTGACGAAATGATCTCTAATAAGATCACTTTCCAAATCATTTTGCAAGATAAGGGTTATTTCTTTTTTTAAAAGAGAAGAAACTTTTGCAAGACGATAATTATTTGGCATTATGATTATGAATTTAATGGATTTGTCATCGCCTGCAAGACAAAATAAACAGTTATGAAAGCACTTAAAACAGAAGATATTAAACCTATTATTGTTAGTGGATTTGATCGATTCTTGAATAAAGGTTCAAGTAATGCAACAAGTCCCCCAATAATAATAGATATTAAATACTTGGGATATCTTGCAACATTAGAGAAAAATTCGCCCATTAGCTCCACAAATAGATTACTTTTTTAGCTAAGTTTTAACAAACATTAATCAGCATGATTACATTATATCAATTTAGGCACAGTGCTTTTTGTTTAAAAACAAGAATGGCTCTCCATGCAAAAAAACTACAATATCGAGTTGAAGAAGTAACGCCTGGAATAGGTCAATTTGAAATCTTTAAATTATCAGGTCAAAAACAAGTCCCTGTAATAGTCGATGTTAATGATCAAATTATTCATGACTCATCAACAATTTGCGAATATATAGATAAAAAAAATGATAATAATCCACTTTTTCCTGAGGACCCAGTATTATTCGCACAATCCAAACTAATTGAAGACTGGGCAGATACTACAATGGCTACAACTTGTAGAAAAGCTTTAATAAAATCTGCAATAGAAAATCCACAGCTAAGAACTGCATTACTTCCAGATGAAATACCTTCTTCAGTTAAAAGTATTGTTGATAAATTACCTTTTGAAAATCTTAGTAAAATCTCCAATGTAGTTTTATCTTCTAAAGATAATTTAGAACTGCAAAAATTACTGGAAGCTTTATCAAAATCCTTGATCAACAAAAAATATTTAGTTGGAGATAGTTTATCAATTGCAGATATTTCAATTGCAGCTCAATTATCCCTTCTTAAATTCCCAAATTCTGCAGGGCCAATTCTTTCAGGAGAGGGGAGTCAAGAATACATCAATAACCCTTATCTAGAAAATCTTTTCATGTGGAGGAACAACTTAGAAGAATATCTTTTTAGTGCTAACTCTCAATAAATTCAAAAGTCAATTTATATTTATTTGTTTTAATAGCACGAATAGAGGGATCACCAACTTTTGAACCATAAGAAGCAACATATTGCACTCCACAAATTGATGGTTTGATTGTATTATTAACTTCCAATATTTCTTCGGAACATTTTTGAAATTTACTAATTGTCTCTACCTGATTAATCCTTGAAGCACCTGGCTTATGCGCTGTTTGTATAACTAGCTCATCTGCGAAAAAAATATCATCATCTTGGATCTGATTTCTCCCTTGAATTCTTGAATCAATATAAAAATCATCTTTTAAATAAGTAATTTGATTATTAATAGATGTAGGATCATTTACAACCTTTATTAAGGTATCCCCAAATATTGCTTTTCCAATAGATTCAGAATTTTTTGCACGATCACCAACAATTAAATCTGAATCATTCTTAAAGAAATTTACTTTATAAATAACTGGCTCTTCTGAATCATTAATTATATCTTGAGAGGTAACAAGCCAATACCCCTCGAACCATTTGGGATAAATTAAATCCTTAGAAGTATCAGATAATTTAAATTTTGGTAAATATAATTCTGGCCATTGATTTACACGATTTTCCAAAAACTCTCGTACGTTAGAATCTACTAGAGCAAAAGAACTTTCTAAAAAAATTCCTTGAAAAGTCAAGCAAAGAATTAATCCAAGAATAATTTTCATTATGTCAAATCCACTAATAAGAGCATCAGATCATTATGTATTATTAGAGCCAGATTCAAAAGAAAAAATTGTATCAAAGCAAGAAGCAATTTTATGGTTGAAGAATTGGCTTAGTAAGACAGAAACACAAACAATATATCAAAATATAGAAGATCCTGATCAGGAATTTTTTGAAGAATTATTGGAAAGCACTTATGAATTAGAAATAAAATCAGGATACGTTATCAAATGGTTTGCAGTAAGAATTGAACCAGATTAACTAATTATTTCTTTATGAATTGCATTGATTATTTTCATAGCAACTTCTTCAATATTTTCTCTTTTTACCTGAATTCTTAAATCTGCTTGAGAATACAAATTTTCTCTAGATTGAAAAATGCTCATATATAAATCATTTAGATTCTTTCCCTGAAGTAGTGGCCTATTTTCAATTTCATTTTTCAATCTTTCAATTGCTATATCTTTGTCGAGATCTATCCAAGCAATAATTCCCTGTCTTAAGATTCCCCAGTTTTGCGATTTGGTAACTATTCCTCCCCCAGTTGAGATTACTAATGAAGGAATTTTGATAGTTTCTTTGAGGCAGTTTGCTTCTAATTCACGGAAATTATCTTCTCCTTCATCATTAAAAATTTGATTGATAGATTTTTTTGCCAACTTCTCTATTAATGAATCTAAATCAATGTATTTATAATTCAATAATTCAGCCAGCTTCAAACCAGTTTGTGACTTACCAGAACCCATCATTCCTATTAAAAATATGCTTCTGCCCTTGATAGTATGAACTGTTTTTTCGATAATGGATTTTTCCATAAAGACAAAAGCGTATTTAAAACCTTAAGATAGTATTATCGCAGACAGGTATGACTTCTACACAATCCAAACCATTACATGGAAAAGGACGTGAATGCGTCATAACTCGACGTGCTTGCTTTAGTTCTAGTCACCGTTATTGGCTTCCTGAAAAAAGTCCAGAAGAAAATTTATCTCTTTTTGGAAAGTGCAGTATTGCTCCAGGGCATGGTCATAATTATGAACTTATTGTTTCAATGGGGGGAGAACTAGACTCTGATGGAATGGTACTTAATCTCTCTGATGTAAAACACTCTATTAAAAATAAGGTTACTGGACAATTAGATTTTCGTTTTTTGAATGATGTCTGGCCTGAATTTAATGTTAATAATCAAGAGGGGATACTTCCCACAACTGAAGCAATAGTAAAGGTCATTTGGAGTCGTCTAAAGGATGATTTACCTCTTACAAGTCTAAGGCTTTATGAAAACCCAAATTTATGGGCAGATTATTTTGGAAAAAACATGGAAGCATTTTTAACAGTTCAAACTCATTTTGCAGCCGCTCATAGACTTGCAAAAGAAGAGATATCCTTTGATGAAAATAAAAAAATCTATGGGAAATGTGCCAGAGTTAATGGACATGGTCATAACTATCTTGTCGATATAACTGTAAAAGGAGACATTGATAAAAGAACAGGAATGGTTTGCGACTTATCTGCCCTCCAAGAGATAATTAATGATTTGGTTGTTGAAAAACTAGATCATACGTTTTTAAATAAAGACATCGAATTTTTCCATAATTGTGTTCCAACTGCTGAAAATATAGCTTTATATATTTCTGATATTCTTAAAAAACCAATACACAAACTAGGAGCACAATTACACAAAATAAGACTCCAAGAGAGCCCAAATAATGCTGCAGAAATTTATGTTGACCAAAAGTTAACCAATTCATTGAAGTTGAAATTTGAAAATAGTTTAGTAACACAAACTTGAGCATCCCAAGAGTAATAATTGTTATAGCATCTAGTCTTGATGGGAGAATTGCATTTCCTGGAGGTGGAGAAACGCATCTTGGAAGCGAAGAAGATAAGAAAATGTTAAATCAAAACTTATCAACGGTAGATGCTACCATTTTTGGTTTAGGTACTTTAATAGCTCATCAGTCAACTTACCTAATTAAAAATATCAATGATAATGACGAAGTAAATATATCAAAAAGTCAACCAATTTCTATAGTTGCTTCAAATAGCAAAAAATTTAACAGTAATTGGAAATACTTTCGTCAACCAATTAGAAGATGGCTAATCAGCTCAAGTAAAGTTGATAATTCTTCAAATAATGACTTCGAGAAACAACTCTTTTTCGAAGATTCATGGGGGAAAACTTTAATTTCACTCAAAAAAAAAGGGATAAATGATCTAGCTCTTTTAGGAGGTGCAAAACTTATAAATTCATTTATAAAAGAGGATCTAATAACAGATATAAAAATTACAATAATTCCACGAATTATTGGAGGTAGATATACATGGATCCCTCCAGAAAAAACAAATGAGATTTTTAATCTCAAAAGACTATGGGAAATTAAATCAATTAAAAATTTAATGAATAATGAAATCCACGTTCATTACAAAAAAATTTGAAATAGATTCAATAATAAATGAACCAAAAAATACATAAAGTTGAAGTCAGATTGTCAATTAAGGAAATCTCCAAGGAGAGATGGAATGAATTAGCAAATGAAATCAATAATCCATTTTATGAATGGACCTGGCTTAAAAACCTTGAAATATCAAAAAGTGTTTCAAGAGAAACTGGTTGGCAGCCTCTATATTTTGTTGCTTATAAAAATGAAGAAATATTAGGAATTGCTCCACTTTTTTTAAAAAATCATAGCTATGGAGAATTCATTTTTGATCAATCATTTGCAAGATTGGCTCAAGATCTTAATTTAAATTATTACCCTAAATTAATTGGAATGAGTCCTTATAGTCCTGTAAATGGATATCAATTTCTTTATAAAAAAAATAAAGATAAGAAAGAAATTACAAATTTACTTATAAAACATATCGAAAGCTTTGCAATTACAAACAAAATTTTAAGTTGTAATTTTTTGTATATTGATGAAAGCTGGGGCAACCATCTTAAATCTTTGGGGTACCATGAATGGATAAATTCCAGCAGTGAGTGGAGGAGTAATGGAGAAAAAACGTTTGATGATTTTCTTTCTAGATTTAACTCTAATCAGAGAAAAAATATAAAAAAAGAGAGGAAATCAATTACTAAACAAGATATTAAAGTAGAAATTTTTAATGAAGCTGATATCAACCAAGAAATCCTCAAAAAAATGCATAATTTTTATGAACTGCATTGTTCAAGGTGGGGAGTTTGGGGAAGTAAATATCTAACATCTACATTTTTCGAAAAAATTGTTGATAATAAAAAAAATCTTTTACTTTTTAGCGCATCAAAAAATGATTCAAATGATATTTTTGCTATGTCAATGTGCGTTAAAAATAAAAACAACTTATGGGGTAGATATTGGGGTAGTGAAGAAGAAATATCTAATTTACATTTTGAATTATGCTACTACCAGCCAATTGAATGGGCAATAAAAAATAGTATCCATTTGTTTGATCCTGGAGCAGGTGGTAAACATAAAAGGCGGAGGGGGTTTTTTGCAAAAAATACCATTAGCTTGCATAAGTGGTTTGACAAAAATATGGAAAATATAATTTATCCTTGGCTAAATGAAGTTAATAAACAAACCAAGATGGAAATTGATTTTGAAAATAAATCTATACCCTTTAAATAAAAAATTATTTGGCTTTACCAAAGATTATATTATTAATATAGTTTTTTATTAACTTCTAAGAATGGATTCTAGTAAAAGTTTAGATGAAAAAATAAAGATTGATAATAATCTATCCAAGCGATATATAGACTTAGATCCAAACGGTTATTTTATTATAAAAGTAGATTTAAAACAAAATAAAATAATTTTAGAGCACTTTCTAAATAATATTAATGATGAAGGATATGCGCTTGACCCAGAAACAAATGAACCAATTAAATGCGACTCTCAAAATAAAAGAGTTATTAATGAAGTCTTTGAAGGTATTAGTGCCAAACAACTTGGGATCTTGATCACTGAAGAAAGAAATGACTTAATAACCAGATTCGATCATGCTCTATATTTAGGCCGAGAACTACAAAAAGCAGAAGAATGTTTATACAAAAAATTACCATATATCCAAGATTAAGAAATTAAACGAAACAATCTAATCTTTTCATCTGATGTTAAATTAAATAAAAATAAAAAAATTAATGAACATCATTTTCTATTTTGCATTTATTGGTTTTGGTTTTGGAGCTGCTTTCGCATTAGATAAGCTCTTAAGAGCAGTTAAATTAATTTAAAAAAACTACAAAATTTCAATAGTCTCTCCATACAAATCATACTCATCCGCAAAAGAAATATTTGCTACAACAAATTTACCAATATAATTTTTCAAATCATTATTAGCATTAATAGATAAAATCACATTTCCGTCAATTTCAGGTGCGAAATTGTAGGACCTACCTATTAATTCGTTATTATCTGATATTTTTTCTACCAAAATCTTCATTTTGGACCCAACATATGAATGATTTTTATCTTTAGAGATATTTTGTTGAACTGAAATAACGTTATCTTTTCTTGCCTCTGCAACCTCTGGGGATACTTTATTAGGTAAATCAAAAGCTGCAGTTCCCTCCTCAGGAGAAAAAATAAACACTCCCACATGATCAAATTTGTGCCTATCCAAAAATTCGAGAAGATGTTCAAAATGTTCTTTTTTTTCTCCTGGGAATCCAACAATGAGACTAGTTCTTAATACAGCAGATGGAATTGCTGCTCTAATTTTCTCCAAAATTGATTCATTCAAAGAAGCTTGCCAAGGTCTATTCATACTCTTCAACACATCTGGATGACTATGCTGAAGTGGCAAATCAAAGTAAGGTACTATATTCTTTGAATCTTTGAAAGCTCTAATAACTTCATCAGTTAAACCCGTTGGATAAGCATAATGTATCCTTATCCAAGGAATTGGAACTTTAGAAAGCTCATTCAAAAGTTTGGCTAATGATGGTTTTCCATAAATATCTTGACCATAATTAGTTGTTATTTGACTAATTAATATGATTTCTTGAATACCCTGCTTTGCAAGACTTTTGGCTTCTGAAACGATAGATTCTATTGTTCTACTTCTTTGAGGTCCTCTCAACTTAGGAATAATACAAAAAGCGCAATTATAGTTGCAGCCCTCAGCAATACGAAGATAAGCAACAAATTTGTTTTTATCTACAAAACGAGGTATTTCCTCATCTGCAATAAATTCCGGTATTTTTGAAACTTCATTAACAATTTCCCCTTTTTCTACTCTGTCTAAAACCTTGGCTATCTTTTGATAATCTCCTGTTCCAACCAAACCTTTTATTTCAGGGATTTCTTTTAGAAGTTCATCTTTAAAATGCTGAGCCATACAGCCTGCAACTATTACTTCCTTTCCTTGATTTGTATATTCTAGAATTTTTCTAATAGATTCTTCTCTAGCTGTTTCAATAAAACTGCAAGTATTTACAACAACAACATTTGCATCATTTATATTGCTGTCAACTTCATAACCCTCTTTATCTAATAAGCCTTGCATATGTTCAGTATCAACAAGATTTTTCTCGCAACCAACATGACTGAATGCAATCTTAGATAGTTTTTTTTCTTTTACATTGAGACTATTTTGTTTCACAACTTGAAAAATAAGAATTAAAAGATTTAAAAAGCATTTCGTACATAACTCTCATGCCAAGATAATATTAGGATAGATAATGTAAATAACAAACTTTCATTTTGTATGGCCCTTAAGACTTTAAACAGAAGAAATAAAAAAGATTTGAAATGGCCAAAAATCATAATCGCAATTCTTAGCACTATAGGCATAGTTGACACAGGTTCGATTACTTTAAAAAACTGGGGATTATTTACTTCGCTTTCATGCCCAGGGATACAAAATGGTTGTGAAACAGTTTTAAATAGTCCTTGGGGTACTTTATTTGAAAATAATCAAGTTAATATACCTCTTTCATTAGCAGGATTCATAACTTATTTATCAATATTAGTTATCACAATAATACTTTCGCTTAATTTAATTTCCCCAAAAGAAAAAATAAATAAGTTTTTATGGTGGTTAGTATTTCTAATATCTTGTGCATCATCAACATTTAGCTTTTTATTGATAAATATAATGTTTTTTAAGATTCAAGCATATTGCTTTTTTTGTATACTTTCAGCAATTTTATCGTTTTCTATCTTTATAATTTCTATGATTGGAGCAAAATTTGAAAGTAGAGAACCTATGATTTTTAGAGGTTTCATTGTAGCCATTAGTGTTCTGCTGGGGGGCCTAATTTGGTCAACAAACGTTGACCCCTCTAATGCTATTGATGTTGCAAGCCCCAGTGAAAATGTATCGCCAATAATTACCACTTCAAGCTCTCCTCAGAAGGTAAAATTTGCAAAATTCTTAAGTAAAAACAATATTGTTATGTATAGTGCATACTGGTGCCCGCATTGCCACGATCAGAAACAATTATTTGGGAAAGAAGCAGTTAAAGAATTAAAAGTAGTTGAATGTGCTAAAGATGGTAGAGATAATGAGTATGAGCTATGCCAAACGAAAGGAATCAATGGATTTCCTTCTTGGGAAATAAATGGAGAAATCATTAGTGGTACTCGCGACTTGAATGAATTAGCCATAAAGACAGACTTTCAAGGAGATTCTAATTTTTAATAAATCTTTTTTGAATTTTTTGATCTAACTGTTGTCTAGTATGGCATTCCCAATTTTTATCTTTATCTGGAAAATCATCTCTATAGTGCCCTCCTCTGCTCTCTTCTCTAAATAGACAAGCTTTTAATAAAGTTATAGTTGTTATTTGTCTATTCTTTAAATCAAGTAAAAGATTCAATGCTCTCCTATTGCGTTCACTAAGTTTAATTTTTTGATCAAATTTTATTTTTTCAAGACTATTTAGTAAAGCATTTTTATGTAATGTATCGATATCATCTTGAATAAAATTTAGAAATTTACTCATATTTACCTTATTTCGAGATACACCTAAATTTAACCAACATAGTTTTCTTAGTTCATCAATTTTTTCAGCAATTTTGGAAATCTGATCTTCTTTAGGATCTTCAATATCAAACTCTTGCAATGATCTATCAAATTTTGCACATTTTGGAAGATCATTCAAAACAATTGAAGACATTTTTCTTGCGAAAACAAGACACTCCATAAGTGAATTACTTGCCAGTCTATTAGCACCATGAACACCTGTAGAAGCAACTTCTCCAACGGCATATAATCCTTTTCTTGTAGAAGATGCATTTAGATCAGTTTTAACACCTCCCATCCAATAGTGAGCTGCAGGAGCTACAGGTATAACTTCATTTAAAGGATTAACTCCATAATCCTGACATCGACTTAAGATCGTTGGGAAGCGCTCTACAATTTTTTCTGGGTCAATATACCGAAGATCTAAGCCAACATGATCTAAATTATTATCATGCATATTTTTCATGATTGCTCTACTTACCTGATCTCTAGTAGCTAAATCACGATTTTCAAGATTTTTAACTGGACTTTCACCATTTTTGTCAACCAAAATAGCACCTTCTCCTCTAAGTGCCTCAGATATTAAAAAGCAAGGTGCACCATAAAATTTTAAAGCGGTTGGATGAAATTGCACGAACTCTAAATCTTCGATAGCAGCGCCTGCTTTCCATGCAAGAGCAATCCCTTCACCAGAGGATTGAGCAGGATTTGTTGTATTAGTAAATAAATGCCCACCCCCACCTGTAGCCAAAACAACAGCTCTCGATTGAATCCAATATAAATTAGCTCCGTCAAGAACCTGAACTCCTTTACATGCTTCATTTTCAATAAGAAGTTCAGTTACTCTTACACCCCTACAGTGAAGAATATTTTTTTTATTTTCAATATGATCTTCTAAAACTTCAACTAATGCTCTGCCAGTTCGATCTTTAACATGCAGGACTCTTCTTCGAGAATGAGCCGCTTCTAGAGTAGTAGATAATTGATCAGAACTTTGATCAAAAATCATACCTAAATTCTGCAACCTATCTACACAACCTGGGGCTTCTTTAACCAGCATTTCTACAGCTTTAAAATCACATAGTCCATCTCCTGCTTTTAAAGTATCATCAGCATGAAGATCGAATGAATCGTCTTGTCTAACAACAGATGCTATTCCTCCTTGAGCCCATCGACTAGAAGATACCTTGCTAGTGTTTCTATTTAAAAGTAGCACTTTTAAATTTGCAGGTAATTCAAGACAAGTCATAAGTCCTGCAGCTCCTGCCCCTACAACAATTACATCCCAATTATTTATTGGTATAGGTTCTTGCGAAAATGGAGGCCTCAGCATTAAACCAATCCACTAAAATTTGGTTGCAGAATTGCTAAAAGAATAAAAATACCATCGACAATTAATGTCGTTTGAATTACATAACTAGAAACTAAGAGTGCCTTACCATTAGTCGTCTCAATAGTCGCAGAATCAAAAATTTCTTTTGAAATTAACCAAAGTATAATTGCAACAAAAATAATAATAGATAATGATTTTATTTGAATAAGATTTTCGGAAGTTTTTTGAAGAATTATAGGTGCTGTTTCAGAATCTGCTGTTATGACCTGTCTCCATTGATCCATTATTCCTGTCAAAAATATTGAAATGTCAGTAGCTGCGGTTCCAAACAAAGAAGAGATATAAAAACTAGAACCAATTTTCCAATTAGTACCAAGTCCAATTAAAGCTAACGGAAGAACCACAGCTTCAACAGGAATGTGAAGAATAGGAAATGGACTTAACCATCCCCAAAACAAACATCCACCCAGCCAACTTCCTGATACACCAAGTAATAATGAGCTGACGATATACCATTTATTGGATTGTTTCTTATACAAAAGAAATGCTCCTAAGAGAATTATAAAAGTAAAGCAAAGAGCACTAATTGGTTCTAATCTAACCCAAGGGGCTTGAACAAATATAGGTAAAATTACAAAAAAAGAAGACCACAATCTTAAAGAAATTGGCCTTGATAAAAAAGTACTTTCATATGAATCAACTCTATGATGCAATTCATTGTTCAATTTATCTTTCACCTCTAAATTTTTTGTAATTAATTCTTCCAATGAATAAAGTCTATTAAGTAAGTGTAGTAAATTTTAATCGTGTTTTAAAAAACTGCGAATGTCATATTTTAGTAAATTAAAGACCCTTAATTTGAGAATTATATTTAGTATTTTAAAAGTATTTAATACACTTTGAGTCAAATATGAGTTTAGAATAAAAATAAGGAAGAATATTTGGAATTTAATTGTGTGGCAAGAAATTGATTATAAAGAAGATTCAAATGATCTTTTAGTTCCTAATATTACTTATAGAATAAATCCTGCAGAAATTGAAAGTATTGAAGATAATTCCATTGCGCAAGAAATAGGATTTGAATCAGGTGATTCCATAATTAGTATTAATGGTAAAAAGCCAAGAGATTTAATAGATTATCAGATACTTATTAGTGAAGAAATTTTAAATATATCTGTTTTAGATAAAAACCATGAAGTTCATAATATAAGCATTGAAAAAGATCAAGATGTCAATTTAGGCATTAATTTTAAAGATGCATTATTTGATTCAATCAAACAATGTAATAATCAATGTCCATTTTGTTTTATAGATCAACAGCCAAGCGGCAAGAGAAAAAGCCTTTACGTTAAAGATGATGATTATAGATTAAGTTTTCTTTATGGTTCTTATCTAACTCTTACGAATTTAAAAAAAGAAGACTGGAAAAGAATATCGACGCAAAAACTATCCCCGCTTTTTATTTCTGTTCATGCCACTGATCCTGATACTCGAGAAAAATTGTTAAAAAATAAAAGAGCAGGGGTAATTCTGGATCAAATTTCCTGGTTTGAAAAAAACTCTATTCAAATACATGCTCAAATTGTTGTATGTCCAGATATCAATGATGGAGAGATTCTTGAGAAATCAATTTTTGAACTTTCTTCATTCTACAAAGAAACTTCTCAAACAGTACTTTCAGTTGCAATAGTTCCTGTAGGACTTACAAAATTTAGACCTGAAAATGATGGTTTAAAATCAATAAGCTCAGAATTCGCAATCAAAACCATTAAACAAGTGGAGAGAATTCAAGCTTTATTACAAATAAGTCATGGAACTCGTTTTTGTTGGTTATCAGACGAATGGTATTTAATAGCTGGTAAAGATTTACCTAGTTATAAAACCTACGAAAATATGCCGCAAGAATCTAATGGAGTAGGCTCTATTAGAAGCTTTCTAAAAACATTAAGTGAGAAGACTAAAAAACTGCCTCAAAAAGTAAAAAAGCCAAAAAAAGTTAGTTGGATTGTTGGCAAATTAGTTTATGAAGCCTTAATTCCTACAGTAAAGAAATTAAACTTAATTGATGGATTGACAATTAATTTATATGGTTTACCAAGCATTTATTGGGGGCAAGAGCAGGTTGTAACTGGACTTCTAACTGGAGAAGATCTAATTTATGGACTGCAAAATAAGGATTTAGGAGAGGCTATTTACATACCATCAATCATGTTAAAAATTAATACTGATTTATTTTTAGATGATAAAAATATTAAAGAAGTGGAAAATCAATTGAATACTAAAATTCACGTTCTTGATGATTCAAATGATATTATAAATAATCTAATTGGAATAACCAGCAGTAAAAAATTCTAAATGATGCTTAGAAAGATAATAAATACAACTTTATTTCTACCATTGAGTTTCTTTGTTACTTTTCAACAATCCATACTAAGCGAAAACAAGAATTTTATTGATGAAATTATACGAATAGATGAAGATAAAATATTCATAGATCATCAGGAAATTAAGAATATCATTCTCAATAATGATGAACTTAAATCTTTAGAGGAATTAATAGAAGCTTCGAGTTTTAATCTTTCAAGCAAAATTGCTAAGAGGTACCCTTCCATAGATTTACAAGCGAATGGATTACCCAAATATGTTGCTGGTCGAAATTATAATAGTAATTCAAATACTACAAAAACTTCGCAATTTTCCGTTAACCCCTCACTTAATATCAGATGGGATTTAATCGATCCGCTAAGAGGTCCAGAAATCAAAATAGCCAGAGAAAACTTAAAAATTGCAAAAAATAATTATGAGATTAAAAGAAAAGACTTAATACAAGAAGCTAGTACTAGATACCATAAATACCAGAAGTCATCTCAGGATATTATCAATAAGAAATTAGCACTTGATTTATCTATGACAAGTCTGGGAAATGCTCAAGCTAAATTAGATGCTGGTATCGGAACAAAATTTGAAGTACTTGAAGCCGATGCTCAACTTTCTAGAGACAAGCAAGCACTATACGAAAAAAAAATTGAACATCAAATTAACAAAATATCACTTAAAGAAATTCTTAATCTCAAAAAAGATTTCGAAATTAAAAAAGAACAAAAATTATTGGGTTATTGGAATCATAAATTAAATAAAAATATAAGAAATAGTCTTGAAAGCAACCTTTCCTTAAAAAACATTTCTCTTCAAAAATCAATAAGAGATAATGAGGCGAATAGTTTCCTGAATTCAAATAAGCCAAGTATATATATCAGTAACTCATTATCAAGTGCATTCACCAAAGGTGATTCTCTGGCTATTGACATAGATCCTAACGAAGATGGTTCCTCTTATTCAAATACAATAAGCTTAAATTTATCATGGAATATTTTTAATGGTGGTCAAAACATAAAATCATACAAATCAAGAAAATCTCAAGCAAAAGGCGAAGAATATTCTTATAACAATCTTAAAAGTGTTCTAAAAACAAATATCACTAAAGCTTACTTAAATTTAAAATTAAATGAAGAAAAAATCTTATCAACTTCAAAAGAAATATTATCTACAAAAGAGTCTTTAAGGCTAGCAAGACTGAGATACGATGTTGGGATATCAACTTTAAAGGATGTACTAGTGAGACAAAAAGAATTAAGTGATGCAAAATCGAAGAATATCAATGCAATTTATAATTACAATTTGAATTTAGATGAATTAGAAAGATTAACTTTTCTTGAAATAAGTAATAACTGTTTAGATAACGATAATACGATTAAACAAACAGAATCTATTTGCAATATCCCAAGATGAATCCACCAAATTTAACTAACAAGCAACTAAGTGAATTAGATTCTTTATTTGAATTAGTAAGTCAACGTCAAAAAAAAGATTTTGGAAATATTAATGCCAGCAATAAACCAGATGGATCATTATTAACAAGTTGTGATTTATGGAGTGACAAAACAATCGTAAATGGCTTAGCTTCAATAGCTCCAGGTGAGGGAGTCCTTAGTGAAGAAGGGCAAAAGTTAATTCCAAACTCAAAAGCTTATTGGGTTGTAGATCCACTTGATGGGACAACAAATTTTGCTGCAGGAATTCCATACTGGTCTATATCAGTAGCAAGGTTTGTAGATGGTAGACCTGAATCTTCTTTTTTAATAATCCCTACATTAAACAAAAAGTTTGTATCTATTAAAGGTAAAGGTGTTTGGTTAAATAACCAAAAAATAGACCCTAATCAAAAAAATCACCAAAGTGAATGCATTTCTTTGTGTAGTAGATCTATAAAAATTTTACAAAAAAAACCAAACTCAGTATTTCCTGGCAAAATCAGACTCTTAGGCGTATCGAGTTTAAATCTAATAAGTGTGGCGATGGGACAAACTTTTGGGGCCATAGAATCAACACCCAAGATATGGGATATTGCAGCAGCATGGCTGTTATTAGAGGAGCTTAATTGTTATATAGAATGGTTAGGAATAGATCCTATAAATTTAGTTTCAGGACAAAACTTGAGCGATGTTAATTTTCCATTGATTGCTTGTAGATCAAGAGAAAAAATTGAAATCTTAAAACCATGGGGTAATTTATTATTGGAAAAATAGTTGCATTATAAATAAATAATTGCTTGATAAATTTCTTAATTAGATACAATAAAAAAAATACATATGATAAATATTTGAAGAAAATCAATATGCAGCGCAGCTCAACTTGGATACTGAAAAGTTTGTGGGGAGCTTGTGAGAGATGGAGCAAATCTGATTGTATTGATTTAAGTGCAGCATTTGCATACTACACATTACAATCATTTTTCCCTATTCTTCTAATTTCTCTTTCAATAGCATCATGGTTCCTAGGAAAACAAGAGGGCTTAGATCAACAAATAATTTCTGTAGCGGCTCAAATTTTACCTCCTTCAGTAGTTGAATTAGTAGAAACAACATTATTTAAATTAATTGATCAAGGTTTTGGAGCAGGTATTCTCGGGGCTATGTTTTTGCTTTTTACAGCAGGAAATGCATATTTATCTCTCCAAAGAGGTTCTGACAGGCTCTGGGAGGACCAACTTCCTTCTAAAAGAGCAAATACTGCTTGGAGAGAGCAAGCATCTAGGTTTCTCCGTAATAGAATTGAAGCTTTTTTAATAGTATTTTTCATAGGATTCTTAATGGTATTAGATCAAATTAGTGCGAATCTTAGGATGATACCAAGTAACGTTTTAGAAAATCTTTCAAAATCTAATAATCTAATTTCTGATTTATTACTAAAGTTACCCCTTTTACAAGTTGGTCAATTTGCAATACCATTAATTGGCTTTACTTTAATGGCACTTTTATTACAAGCACTATTGCCTAGTAGAAAAGTTCCTTTAAGACCACTTTTGCCTGGATCAATTCTTATTGGAATTGGCCTCACTACTTTGAACCTAGCAGTAAGTAAAAGTCTTCTTTCGCTTGGGGTAAGATTTCAAGCATATGGCTTTATTGGAGGATTTCTAGTCCTTACCTTATGGGTCTGGCTTTTAGGAGTAATTTTATATTTTGGTCAGTGCTGGAGTGTTGTTATTGCTAGTATGACTTTAGTAAATAAAAGAGTGAAAAGATATCGTAATAATTAGTATGAATTATTTTCTGAAAACCAATAAAAATTTGCTTACTTATTCTCTAATAATACTAATATTAGTTCCTATCTTTGGGATCAACTTATTTATAAGCTTTCTCGGTAATATAATACTACTTTTATTTTTAATTCCTCTTTTATTTTTGGTGGTGGTAATTATAGGTTTTAATTCTTATAAATCAAAAATAAATACATGTAGTAATTGTGGTGCCATATCTTTAGGTCAAAGTAATACTTGCATAAGATGCGGTACAGAGATTGAAAATATAAGTAAAGAAAATCAATTTGATAAAAAACCGAGTGAAAGTACTATTGAAGTAAAGGCAGAAGAAATAAAATAATCTTCTAACCTATTCCGATTTGTCGAAGAATACTTTGTCCAGTAATTAATTCAGTACCTAAACCAATCAAAATACCCATCATAGCCATACGACCGTTCCAAGTTTCGGCAAAATTAACAAAGCCAAACCTCGCTTGATTGTCATCATTCATAGTTAAATATATTTACTCAATTATATTTTAACGTTTTGAGGAAGAATTTATGAAAATAGTAAATGAATTATTTAATATGTCTAACACCATCAACAGGACGATACTCTTCGCCAGTTGATTCCTCATAAATGATAGCTGGTAATCCCGTATCAAACATTGTTTGCAATGCTTCCTTAAGCATGGGATTCCAACCACCTGTACTTACTTTTCCATGTCTGACTGTCCAATCCCAAGTTCCTTGAAGGTCTCTTGGTATTCTTCCTTCTCTATCTCTTCGAGCGACTAAGTCTAAAGATTCGACTAAACCAACAATTATTGGATTTTTACCATAAGAAGGGGTGAGACTTAGTTCAAGCCTAACAGGATCTTCTTTAACTATTTTCAGACGAAACCTTGGAGGTAACTTAAGAGATCTTATGACCGCTGAGACTATTTTTGTTCTTAATTCCAATTTTTTTTCCTTAAATTTAAAAAGTATTAATCAGTTGTTGAACCCTTTTCTTCTAGTGTAGAGTCATTATCATTTGAGAATCTTACAGTTAATAATTCCTCATCTGTGATATTACCTGATTTATCAAGAAGTTCTGGATGTATTGTATATTTATTTTGTTTCAAATTTGAACCATCGAAAACTTTTTTTTCTGTACCAGATATACCCCAACCATTGGACATCACTTTAAAAGCTTTCCACACTAGATAGGTTAAGGCTGCAGAATATATAATTGGAAATAGAATAGTCATCAAACTTATGAATTAATTTTGTAGTACGACTTATATGATAGCCCGAAAAAAAGAAAATTAGCTATTTTAAGTTAATAAATTTTTCTCATAACGAAATTTTCTTTTTTGAAGTAGTTATAGTAAAAATACACAAATAATGTGTCACGAATCTATTCGAAGAAAATAAACAAATCAAAATTGAAAAGCTTCAACCTCAAGAAATTACTACTCTCTTCAACAGTTACGATAGGTGTTTTTTTGCCATCAAATATAGTTTGCAAGCCATTAATTAATCCAAAATTTAATGCAATTAATCAAAATTCCCAAAAATCATTCATATCTAAGGCTGTCGAAAAAACTGGTTCTTCTGTAGTGACAATTGATACTCAAAGATATGTTAGAACAAGACAATTTCCAAGAAATTCTCAACTATTTTTAGACCCATATTTTGAAAGATTTTTTGGATTAGATTTACCTAAAGATAATCAGCCAAAAATCGAGCAAAGCCAAGGTAGTGGATTTATATTTGCAGACGGACTTGTAATGACTAATGCTCATGTTGTGAACGGCTCGGATAAGGTAATTGTTGGTTTAACAAACGGTAAAAAATTTCACGGTCAATTAATAGGGCAAGACTTTTTTACTGATATAGCTGTCCTTAAAATTGAAGGAAAAGGACCTTGGCCAAAAGCGCAATTGGGCGATTCAACAAAAATTCAAGTTGGTGATTGGGCAATCGCAGTTGGAAATCCATTTGGTCTAGAAAATACAGTTACACTTGGTATTATTAGTAATCTCAAAAGAAACGTCACTCAACTAGGCATATACGATAAAAAACTTGAGCTTATTCAAACAGACGCTGCTATAAATCCTGGAAATTCTGGAGGTCCACTATTAAATAGCAATGGAGAAGTAATAGGTATTAATACTTTGATCAGGTCAGGACCAGGAGCAGGTTTAAGTTTCGCCATTCCAATCAATAAAGCAAAAGAAATTGCCTCTCAACTAATCAATAATGGGAAAGTAATACATCCTATGATTGGAATAAGCCTTATAGATGAAGGTGATTTTGAGACAAATAATAATGCAGTGAAAGTTGGTTATGTAGTCCCGAATAGTCCAGCTGAAAAAAGTGGGATTATGGTAAATGACCTAATCATACAAGTAGGTAATAAAAAAATTGAAACCGCTTCAGACGTCATACGCGAAATAAGTAAAAATGGTATTAACAAACAAATAAATATATTATTAAAGCGAAGAAATAAATTTATTAAATTAAAAGTAATACCAACTGATATTACTAATCTAAACAAAAAGTAAAAGTCTTAATTGTTATACTTTTTAAGTATTTCCACACACCTATCAGTACAATTATCATCTTTAATATCACAGCTAGAAATGCATTCAAAATCAATTTCAATAGTATCAGGAATTTGCAACTGTTTTTAACTAAAATCATCATTTTTCATATGAATTAAAACTTAATTTTTGTATTTTCAAGATTAAACAAGGACGGTAAAATATGTAAATATAAATGAGTGATCTTGCCTAGCTAAATTTAAACTTTTTTAAAAGTAATCAACATTATCCTAAAAGAATTATTTTTAACTATAAAATTTTTTTTGCTTTTTATTTTTTTTCTAAAAAATATTCGTAATTACCATTAAATGAAAATAACTTTGCATCTTTAATTTCGATAATTCTATTTGCAACTTTTGAAATAAAATATCTATCATGAGAAATTATTAATATTGAACCTTTATAGTTCTTAATTGCTAATTCTAAATTTTCTTTAGATTGCAGATCCAAATGATTGGTTGGTTCATCCAATAGGAGAAAATTACTTGGACTCATAATCATAAGAGCCAATGCTAATCTTGCCTTTTCTCCCCCACTAAGTTGTTTAATATTTTTAAAAACAGTTTCATTTTGAAAACCAAAACCTCCTAAAAAAGTTCTTATTTTTTTTTGTGACCATTCTGGAGATTTATTACATATTAAATCAATAACCTTTTCATCAAGAGAAAGTGCTTCAGCCTGGTTCTGTTCGTAATAACTAGTAATTATATTATGTTTACCAAAATTAATTTCTCCGATTTCAGGGTATATTCTTTTCATAATCATTTTAAGCAATGTTGATTTACCACAGCCATTAGGTCCTAAAATTGCTATTTTCTCCCCCGAAGAAACCTTCAAATTCACATCTAAAAAAAGAATTTTATCATCATAACTATGAGATAAATTTTTGATAGTTAGAACTGATTTACCTGAACGAGGACAATCTGGAAAATTAAAAGCAGGACTTTTTGATTTTGCTGTTGGAGCTTCAATTTTAGAAATCTTTTTTAATTGTTTTTCTCGACTCTTAGCTTGTGAACTTCTTGTTGCACTAGCTCTAAATCTATCTATATACTTCTTCTGGATCGCAATTTCTTTTTGTTGTAATTGATATGCTTTATTTTGTGATTCTTCATTTAAAGACTTCTGTGCTATAAAAAAAGAATAGTCCCCATTATATATTTCAGATATTCCTCTATCTATAAAAATTATTTTTTCACATAATTTATCTAAAAAATATCTATCATGGCTTATGATAATTATTGCAATTTTAAGAGAAGATAGATATTCTTCCAACCAGAAAATAGTATCTAAATCTAAATGATTGGTAGGTTCATCTAGTAAAAGTAAATCAGGATTTTGTAAGATTATTTTTCCAAGTGCTACTTTCATTTGCCAACCACCTGAAAAATTTCCAACTAATTTATCAGCATCTTCAATAGAAAAGCCTAGTTTTGGCAATATTTTTTCTACATCAGTTTGCATTTTATAGCCACCTAAAGCTTCAAACTTTGATTGATATTTAGCTAGTTGATTTACTAATTTTTCAAGTTCATTGGAATTTTGTGTTAAGTCCAACAATTTCATTTTATTCTCAATTTCCAAAAGTTTAATCGCAACAATTTGTATATCTTTGAAAGAACTTTCTAATTCCTCTCTAACTGTACGATTCAAGTTACAATCAAACTCCTGTTTCAAATGGGCAATTTTAGGATTTCCCTCTTTGATAATCGTTCCACTTGTTTGATCTTCCTCTCCAATTAAAATCTTAAATTGGGTTGATTTACCTGCACCATTAGAACCAACTAAGCCAACTTTTTCTCCTTTCTTAATCTCCCAATTAATATTTTTTAAAACAACATCTGTGGAATAAATTTTGCTGACATCTTCAAATCTAATCACTGTTTTAAAATAGAATATACAAAATCTGAGGCTTATTTACTAAAAATATTTTGTGGAATAAAATTGAATTATGAAAAGAATAGAACAAATTGTAGTTATTTTCATAGCTGCAGCTCTTGCAATTCCCAGTTATTGGTTTTTTTGGACTTTAGCGGGTGGCGGTGGCTACAACAAAAGAATAAAACCGATGACGAATCAAAATAATAATTATTCGAAACCTTTTCCTAAAGACCTCCTCGAGCCTTAACTAACCACATTTTAGTTGCCTCATCGTCAATAGTGCTCAAATATTCAATAACCTCTTCTTTAGTAACAGCAATATTGAACTCGTTGCCAATATGGCATATTTTATCTAAGGCTTTTTTGGGATTAGTCAAAGCTGTCATAAACAAACTTTGTTTCTTTTTAGAGTCGTTTGCTATTAGCTTATAGAGCTTTTCAGCATTACTAGACATGTTTTTTAAAATCTATTTATTAATAGATTATTACTTCAAGCTACATTTTGTTCATTATATTTATTAATAGATAAATCATTATCTGAATCTTTTATTTCTTTTGCTGATGCATCTGCCATACTTCTTGCGTCTAAACATAAAACCTTTCTTAGTTTTGCAAAGTTAGCTGCATGAGATTTCCTACCATCTTTTTGCGCGTAATACTCAGACTGTTGCAGAATATGGTGAAGATGAGACAACAAATATGGACTAATTACAGCTGATACTAAAACATCACTATTTTCATTCTGGTTAGAATCAGAATGAGCTAATCTTTTTTTCTTTTTATCAATTATCGATCTTTTAGGTGAATCAAGTTTTCTTGAATTTTTCATGGGTCAATACAAACAATTAATTAATACGGGCATATATTTCCTTACTAATAATATACACAAAGATAGTATCCTTGACTAACTGTGTATACTAATAAGTAACAGTTATCCACTTTAACTAATGGCTACCCGTCAAAATTCAACAAATGGGAAGCCTAAATCTCCTAGAATTCAAGTAGTTCTTCCTGAAATAATTTGTGAGCAACTGACTATTTTAGCCACTAATGAATCTAGGACAGTCAGTAACATGGCAAAAGTGTTAATACAACAAGGTATAAATAAATACTTTGAGAAAGAGGGTAAAGCACTTGTCTCAGAACATAATTTAAATACAGATCAATTTAGAGACGAACTTGAGAAACAAAGCGTCAGAAGATTAAAAAGAGCTCCTCAAAGGATTAGATACTATAAAAAATCTGATTAAAAATAATTAATTTTTAGGCAATTTCTGTAAATCTGCAGTTTTCCCCATAACTACCAAAATATTTCCTCTTTCCAAAATATATTTTGCAGGAGGGTTAACTGTTAACTCTTCCGCAGGTCCTGCCGCAAGAACATTTACTAAATAATTTTTCCTCATATTTAAATCTCTTAAAGATCTTCCAATAAATTCCTCTGGGACAGTTATCTCATCTATACCAGTTTGGTTATCTAGTTCCAATCTTTCAATTAGATTTGGCCTAACTAGTTCTAAACCTAATCTTTCTCCTTGCATTCTGGAAGGGAAGACAACTTTATCTGCTCCTACCCTTTTTAACATTTTTTCGTGCAAGTCACTCGTCGC
This sequence comes from Prochlorococcus marinus CUG1416, assembly GCF_017695965.1. Lineage (NCBI taxonomy): Bacteria > Bacillati > Cyanobacteriota > Cyanophyceae > Synechococcales > Prochlorococcaceae > Prochlorococcus > Prochlorococcus marinus. The sequence goes on along the minus strand of NZ_JAAORM010000001.1, from coordinate 97,989 downwards.
TCTTGCTATTACTCTTTTAACTTTACTACCTTCACTATCCTTAGCAATAAGTGTAGTAGTAATACTTGCTTCAATAGGTTCACTTATACCTACCACAACAGTATTCATTTCAAGTATTCCAGATTCCTTCATAGACTCTTCATCAGTACAATCTACAACTCTAGCTTCTATCGAAGGTTCCAATTGTCTCAAATCATCAATGGCTTTTTCCGAATAATCTGCAGCCAAAACATCTGCACCATTATTTATAAGTTCTCTACAAACTGCGGTTCCAAATCTTCCAACGCCAACAACTGCAAAAGTAAGGGCTTCTTTTTCTCTCTTTTGAGACCACTGCCACCAATCAGCCATAATAAAACTCAGTCAATCCTAAACATAAAGATCAGCCCTAGGATAGCCAATTCTCTTTTGTCTATCTATTCTACTCTTATAAAGAGCCTGCCAAAGTGCACTTAATAGCAAAAGGATACCTAGTCTGCCCACAAACATCCCGACAATAATAATAAATTGGCCAAAATGATTTAATTTTGCAGTTAAACCAATATCAAAACCAACTGTTGCAAATGCAGATATGCAAGTGAACAGAATTTCTAGGAATGTGAAAGATTCTTTTTTAACAAACGTATTAGTTGTACTTAGCAGCATTGCCATTAAAAGAACGAACAGCAAAGATCCGACTGTAATTCCAACTGCCTTTAGAATCACTTTATCTGAGATTAATCTATTGCTAATAATTACATCTTTCTGACCTCTGAAAGTTGATCTTGTTGCAGCCATTAAGGCAATAAATGTAGTTGTTTTTATGCCGCCACCAGTACCTCCAGTACTTGCTCCAATAAACATAAGTGTCATTAATAACAAGAGGCCAGTATCTGAGATAGAGCTTAAGGAGATTGGGTAATTTGTAAAGCCTGCAGTTCGTGCACTCACTGTTTCAAAGATTGATGATAATAACTTTTCAAACAAATTCAAATCATTGAAGAATTGACTATTTAGCAATGATTCAGTGATGAAGAATCCTAATGATCCGAATAATATTAGAGACAAACTTGTCCTAATAACTAGTCTAGAATGAAGGCTCAATTTTTTATATGAAAGATTCTTTTTATTACTCCAAATATCATCAATAACGCGCCATCCCAGTCCACCCATAATAATGAGAAAAATAAACACACTATTAACCAAAAAATTTGTTCTATAGTCTTGGAGACTATTTGACCATAAAGAAAAACCTGCATTGTTATATGCAGATATGCTATGAAAAATAGAGGACCAAAGTCTTTGCCAATTATTTTGAATATCTACAAATCCAAAAGAATATAAAACAATTGCGCCTAAAGATATGATACAAGTTGCCGTAATAGCAATGCTTTGAAAAGTTCGACCAATTCCTCCCACTCCAAATTCATCTAAAGTCTTTCCTTTGTCTAATCTAGTTCTAAGCTTTGTTCCCTTTACAACAAAACCTTGTAAAAATGTAGTAATAGCCATTAATCCTAGGCCACCTGATAAAAGCATAAAAGCCAAACAAACTTGACCAAAGAAATTTAAATCAACACCAATATCAATTATGGTTAGGCCAGTAACTGTTATGGCAGAAGTAGATGTAAAAAATGCTTCCCACAAACCAACCTTTGAAGATGAACATAAAGGGGAACTCAAAATTAAAGTTCCGAAGAAAATAATAAACAATCCCGTAACAATAGTAAATTGAGGTACAGATAGTTTTCTGTAAGCATCTTTTAACTTAAAAACATTACTTGTGAATTCCACTTTATTTATCTGAAATTTAAAATTATCAATGCTGGCACTGTAAATGACATTATAAGTGTTAATCCAGCCCCGTATTTTGCAATATCAAAAAATCTGTATCTCCCAGGACCATAAACCATTAAATTTGTTTGATAACCCATTGGAGTCAAGAAAGATTGACTTGCCCCGAATAAAACAAGCATTATTAAAGCGCTAGGTGAAATACCTAAAACAGTTGAAAATTCAATCGCGACAGGTAAAATCAAAGCCACTGAAGCAGCATTACTAATAAATTGGGTAAGGATAACGGTCGATACAAAAATTATTACTAGTGCAAAATATAGAGACATTCCATTAAGAGCAAAATTGAGATTGACGGCTATTACATCTGCTAGTCCTGTTACTTGCATAGCAACACTAAAACATGATAATGATCCCAGTAATAAAATAATGTCTAGCCTAATTGATTTTTGTATTTCTGCAGGTCTTAAACATCCAAAAGCAACCATTGCAATAACTGCTAACAGAACTGAACCTACTAATGGAATATTAGTAACCGAAGGTAAAACCACCATTCCTATTGCAATCGCAATCGATATAGGTTTTTTTATCAAAACAGGTAAATCATCTTCGAATTGATCTAAAATAAGCAAATCATTACTTGCCTGCAAACCTCTTATTGAATCTAACGGCGCTTGCAATAATAAAACATCGCCAGCCCTTAAAACAGCTTGGCCTAATCTCTCCTGAACAGTTTGCTGACCTCTTCTCAGTGCCAAAACTGTAGCATTATGACGCTGTCTGAATCTTAATTCTCTCAAACTTGCACCAGCTAGAGTTGAGCCAGCTGGCAACAAGGCTTCAAAGGTTTTAGTACCTTCCTCATCTGAGAAAATATTAGCTCCTTCGAAAGATCTTTTATTCTCTCCTAATAAAATAGTGTGTTCCTGCTGTAGTCTAAATAAGTCTGCTCTCGTAACACGGATTATTAATCTATCGTCCGGTTCAATCTTTCTATCTGCCAAAGGAGGAAGAATAACTTTTCCATTGCGTTGCAACTCAAGAACATCAACGTCAAATCGTCTTTGCAATCTACTATTTCTAACAGATTGTCCAACTAATTCTGATGCAGAGGGAATAGTAACTTCAGTAAAGTAAATATTCATATCCCCATTTTTAATAAAATCTTTATCTCTCCCTCTATCTGGCAAAAGCATATCAGAAACAAGAATCATATAGGTTGTGCCTATCAGCCAAACAGGAATTCCAATTGAAGTCAAACTAAATAATTCTAAAGCTCCATAACCTAATTGCTGACTAATATCACTTACAAGAAGATTAACTGAGCTACCTAATAATGTGAGAGTTCCTCCTAGTAAAGTAGCAAAAGAAAGAGGTAATAAAACTTTAGATGGTGATATATTTCTCCGCTCGCACCAACCTTCAATTAAAGGTAATAAAGATGCCACTACTGGAGTATTAGGCACAATTCCAGATATTGGAGCAATCAAAAAAGCTATTAATGAAATTAATTTCCTTGGCGTTCTAATACTTTCAGAAGAAATCAATTCTCTTACTCTATCTAATGCACCACTTTTAAATAATGCAGAAGAAACTGCAAATAAACCCATAAGAGTAATTAAGGATGGGCTACCAAATCCAGCTAAAGCTTTTTCAGGGGAAAGAACCCCTGTAGCTATAAATATTCCAACACATAACAAACCAGTCAATTCTGGTGCAATGGTATTTTTGATAAACAAAATTATTGACATAATTAAAACTACTACCGTTATGAACGCATCAAAATTATTACTAACAACTGCAATTAAATTCATATGAAACTTATTTAACTCAATATACCCAAAAACAATTAATTCAAAAAAGTTTAATTGAAATTATCTTTTTTTAGAAACTTTTTAAAAATATATTTTTTCTGAAATATCCATGAAGATGCAGATTTTAAGCTTTCATTAATATCGGGCAACTTGGAGGCATATATAAGTCTTCTTGCCTCAAAAGCAAATTTACCCGACAAAGTGACTCCAAGAGCAGAAATTGATGCTTCCCCTATTCCTAAACTAATCATTTCACCATTATCTTGAAATTCAAAGGGTAAAGGTTCTTTTCCTTGAATTAAAAGTTTTAAATTATTAGCAAGATGATTTCCTTCCTGCATAGCGACCTGAGCAGTTATGGGTAAATCCTCCATTCCTTCAATAACTGAAATATCACCAATAGCAAAACAGTTTTCATGGTTTTCTATTTGCAAATTATTATTAACTAAAATTCTTCCAAATTTTTTTGTAATTTGATCAGTTTCTAAGTAAGACAAATTAGGTTTAACACCTGCAGTCCAAATAACAATATCTTTGTCCAAGGAAGTTATTCCAACCTCACTAGAAATACTAATCTTAGTTTCTGATACTTCTTTAACTGTGGAATTCAAAAGGACTTTGATTTTTCTTGTTTCTAATGCCTTCTCTGCTTCTTCTCTATTAAAAATTTTGTTTTTATTGAGGATTTCGTTTGATTTTTCTATTACATTAATTTTAAATTGGTCTTTAAATATATCTTTAATTTTGCATGCCAACTCGATGCCAGAGGGACCACCTCCAACTATGAATAACTTTTTATGCAACGAAGTATCTTGTGATTTTTTTAAAAAAGAATTTAATTTATTTAGATCGTGAACATCATTAAAAAAATAACAATTTTCATCTACACCTTTTATAAAAAAACTATTTGGAATAGATCCTGTACAGATTACAAGATACTGATAACTTAGTTTTAAATCGTCACTAAATTCAAGAATATTTTCTTTGAAGGAAATCTTGGTTAAACAATTTCTTAAAAAAGTTATACCCGCATCAGAAAAAATATTTGCAAATTTTGGGGTGGCTTCCCAACTTCTTATTTCTTTACTTAAAACTTCGTACATTAAAGGTTTAAATATAAAGTTAGTTTCAGAATCAACCACAAGAATCGGTAAAGAAGGATTAAGGTTCTTTAAATTCAAAGCAAATGTCATACCTGCAAAACCTGCTCCAACTATTACTATTGGTTTTTGTATTGATTTCATTAGAGAAATATTGTTATGCGTAAATGTATTATTAAACTATACGAATAATTTTTAAATTGAGCGAAATAAAATTAAACTCATAACCAAACTGAAGAATGATTGAAAAAATCCACAAAGATATTCAAACTAACTTGAGGAAATATAATCAAGAGCTAGTAGATATGAAGCCTCAAGGAATGCTTACATGGGGTTATGAAAAGTTTGATAATCAATTTGCTATTACAACAAGTTTTGGTATACAGTCTTCAGTCCTTTTAGATATGGTCAGTAAATTATGTCTACAAAAAAAAATCAAAATATTTTGGATAGATACAGGTTACCTTCCTCCAGAAACATACCATTATGCTGAAAAGCTTATTGATAATTTATCCTTAGAAGTTGAAGTTCTGCAAAGTGAAGTATCTCCCGCAAGAATGGAGGCCAAATATGGAAAACTTTGGGAAACAAATAAAGAGAGTGATTTAGATAAGTATCATGAATTGAGAAAGATAAAACCTTTAGAAAATGGTCTAGAAAAATATAATGTTCATTGCTGGGCAAGCGGTGTTAGATCAAGTCAAACAGAAAATAGAAACAAAATGAAATTTATAGACGTAATTCGTCAAAGACTCTCTTTAAGACCTTTATTAAATTGGACAAATAAAGATATTTTTTATTATATGGAAGAGAATAATTTACCTGCCCATCCACTTTTTATCAAAGGTTATTCTTCTGTAGGAGATTGGCATTCAAGCAGTCCAGATGGTATTAAAACAAAGGGCAGAGATACAAGATTTGGGGGAATTAAACAAGAATGTGGAATACACACTAATAATTAAATTGATCATATAATAATGGTCTCAGATATAAATTTTTTATTAGTAGGCAATAGTAGGCTGCATTGGGCAAAATATTCTAAAAATCAATCTAAATTCTTCCATACCAAAAAAGAGCAAAAAGTTCCCGAAAATATAGATCTTGATCAATTAATTTGGGCTTCTGTAGGAAAACTACCTGATTTTTTGCTGAAAGGCACAAATGAAATAAAAACTAAAGATATTCAGTTATCAAATCTTCCTGATTATTTTGGAGTTGATAGAGCTCTTGCCTGTATTGCCGCTTTAAAAATTATTGAAAACCCTTTCAAAAAAGATTTGCTAATTGCAGATTTTGGAACAATATTATCAATAACAAAATTGAATTCAAATGGATCTATTATTGGAGGTCAACTTCTTCCAGGTTTTCTAACACAACTAAAATCAATGGAACAAAATACAAAAAATCTTAAAGTTCCCAAAAAATATGATATTCCCACCAAAGATTTTTTAATTAATACAGAAGAAGCAATCTTAAAAGGAGTAATCAACTCTCTTACTGGTGTGATTAATAGTTTATTTAATCCCGAAAAGGATATTTTAATAATATGTGGAGGAGACTCTCAATTACTCACAAAATCTCTAAATACTCAAAAAGAAAATATTATCAATGCTCCTAATTTAGTTATGGAGGGGATGATTATTCACAACCTGTCTGTAAGAAAATTAGCTTAACCCAAGGTCTGCAATTATATGATCAGCCATTATTGCTGCTTTTACCTTTAAGTAAATTTTTTCGATTTTACCTTCAGTATCAATTAAAAAAGTATTTCTCATCATTCCCATATATTCTTTTCCCATGAATTTCTTCAGCCCATAGCTATCGTAATCAGAAGAAACGTTGAAAGGTTCAGGATCAGTTAAAAGAATAAAAGGTAAATTAAATTTTTCTATAAACTTCTGATGAGAGGATGCATTATCTTTACTAATACCAAGCACAACAATATTATTTTTTTGGAGTAAATCCCAATTCTCTTTAAAATTACATGCTTCTTTAGTACATCCTGGAGTATTATCTTTTGGATAAAAATATAGTATTATTCGTTTACCTTTAAAATCACTAAGAGAAACTTCTTTCTCAAAAGAATCTTTTAATTTAAATTCTGGTGCTTTGTCGCCAACCTTAAGAGCCATTGAAATTATTAAATGAGTATGAATATAAAATACCAAAAATTTGGTTTTATGAGATTAAAGGTGTGCAAGCTGTCGCAACTGTAGAAGAAATTAAAACCGCAAAAAACCTAACAAATTCAAGATCAAAGATTTTCTTAGAAACAAGAGCTTATTTGCGACAATCACTTTCAACACTTTTTGATTTAGACCCCCTAGAAATTCCAATTAATGCTCATCCTGGAGAACCTCCAAGTTTACCCTCTGGCATGGGAAATATCAGTTTAAGTCATTGTAAAGATGCCATTACTATAGTCTGGCATAAAAGCAAAATAGGGATTGATATTGAGAGAACAGATAGAGATTTTAACCATTTAAAATTTGCAAAAAAATATTTTTTTCATACTAATAAATCAAACCATAATAATTATTTAACAAAAAATATGATATTAAATCAATGGTGTGCAGTTGAAGCGGCTATAAAATGGGATCATGGAAAATTAGCGAAAGACATTAACCATTGGCAATTTTTTGAAAAGCCAAAAGAGTTAATTCATAAGAATAAAAATATACATTTAAATTATTCACAGATTAACTTCCATAATTGGACTATAGCTTTAGCCTACGAAGAAAAAACTTCTTTAAATCCTGAGATTATTTGTTGTTCGAAAAATTTTTAGTTTTCTTTTCTTCTAAGCAGTTCTTCATATTGAGTTTTTTCCCATCCATTATTATTTCCTTCCCATATTTTTAAACCTATTAAAGATTTAGGAAGATATTCTTGTGCGACCCAATTACCTGGATAATTATGAGGATTGACATAACTATTAGAATTATTTTTTAAATGCAGTGGAACATCAAAAGCATTGGTAGATTTGATTGTTTCAATTGCTTTAAAAATACTTTTCGTACTATTGCTTTTTGGAGACATCGCTAAATATAAAGAAGCCTGCGTTAAAAAATATAATCCTTCTGGAAAACCAACTCTATCAAAAGCATCACAACAGGATTGTACAACTACTATGGCATTAGGATCAGCTATTCCAATATCTTCACTGGCAGATATAAGTAGTCTTCTAAAAATAAAATTAGGATCTTCACCAGCCTCAAGCATATTTGCAAGCCAGACTAAAGTTGCATCTGGATCAGAACCTCTTATGGACTTGATAAAAGCACTTATTACATCGTAATGATTTTGACCATTTTTATCGTAAACGATATTTTTCTTTTGAATTGCATCCTCTGCTATTGAGAGATTAATCTTGATTTCTTTAGCATCATTTTCAGCAGTTATTTCTATGGCCATCTCTAGCGCATTGATTAATGTTCTTGCATCACCGCCAGAAAATTTAATTAAATGACTTATAGCATCTTGAGATAAATAAACCTTTTTTGAATCTTTTTCTTTAGAATAGTGAGTTATGACTTTTTGTATTATTTTCTGCAAATCATTTTCTGACAAAGGAAGTAATGTAAAAATACGAGACCTACTAACAAGCGCTTTATTAACAGCAAAGAAAGGGTTTTCAGTTGTAGCACCAATAAACGTTATAGTTCCATTTTCTATTGAAGGTAATAAAGCATCTTGCTGAACTGATGTAAATCTATGAACCTCATCGATAAATAAAATTGTTTTTCTTTTTGAATTTATTAATCTATCTTTTGCATTAGCGATTTCATTTCTTAATTCTTTAACACTTGATAATACTGCATTTAACTTAATTAATTTTGAACGCGTATTAAAGGAAATAATTTCAATTAGAGTAGTTTTTCCAACACCAGGAGGGCCAGAAAAAATAAAATTACTAATCTTATCGTTTAATATTGCACTTCTTAAAAGCGAATTCTCATTCAGGATTGGTTGTTGACCATAAAAATCTTCCAAATTCTTTGGTCTTAATTGATCTGCCAAAGGTGCGTTATTTTCTATTTGAGAATAATTAGTAAATAAATTTTCTGAATGCATATAAAAAAATCAAAAAATCAAAAAATCAAAAAATCAAAAAATCAAAAAATCAAAAATCATTTCTTTCAATTCTATGTAATTACTGTAGGAGTTTCCATTTGAGTAAGTTTTGAAATGTTTAATAAAGTATCTAAATCATTTATTAGAGGTTTCAAAGCGATCTGAGGATTTAACGAAAGATTCTGTTGAGGATTGAAAAATTTCTCAAAGTAAAGTCTTAATGTTGCACCCTTAGTTCCAGTTCCAGAAAGGCGCACAATTACTCGTGAATTATCATCAAGCACCAATCTTAAACCTTGATTTTCACTTGTGGAATTATCAACGGGATCTAAATATGAAAAGTTATCCGCAACTTTAACTAAATGGCCAGCAAAACTATTTCCTTTTAAATGTTCGAGCATAGAAGTTAGGTTACCAAAGATTTGATTAGCAATATTTGAGGGAATTGCCTCATAATCATGTCTTGAATAATAATTCCTACCAAATTGTTTCCAATGATTCTGCATCAAATCACTTACGGAACATTTTTTTTCAGCTAAAACTTGTAACCAATACAAAACTGCCCATAGTCCATCTTTCTCTCTCACATGATTACTACCTGTTCCGAAACTTTCTTCTCCACATAAAGTAATTAAATTAGAGTCTAAAAGATTTCCAAAAAATTTCCAGCCAGTAGGTGTCTCGAAACAAGGTATATTTAATACTCGAGCAACATTATCAACCGCTGAGCTGGTTGGCATGGATCGTGCCACACCTGTAATACCATCTTTATAACCAGGGACATATTTTGTGTTAGCAGTGATAACTGCAAGGCTATCACTAGGATTTACAAAACATCCACTTCCTAAAATCATATTCCTATCTCCATCTCCATCGCATGCAGCACCAAAACTATAAGATTTTTTATTTAATAACAAATCAGCCAAGTGCGATGCGTAAGTAAGATTAGGATCAGGATGTAAACCTCCAAAATCTTTTAACGGGTTACCATTCATGACACAATCATTTGCAAGACCCATTTTTTCAACAAAAATATTTTTTGCATATGGGCCTGTAACCGCATTCATTGCATCAAAGATTAACGAGAAGTCTTTTTTTAGAAAATCACTAATTTGATCAAAATCAAAAATTTTCTCCATCAAATTAGAATAATCTTTTAATCCATCAATAATTTCTAAGGTAGTTTCACCGTAAGGATAAGTTCCATATTCACTAAAATCAGGTAATTGAATATTACAAATTTTATAACTAGTTAGTAATTGTGAAGCCTTGAAAATCTTATTAGTAATTATCTCAGGAGCTGGGCCACCATTAGAGATATTCAATTTCACTCCAAAGTCGCCATCAATCCCACCAGGATTATGGCTTGCAGAAAGAATAATTCCACCAATAGCGTTTTCTTTTCTAATTAAGTGTGATGTCGCAGGAGTAGATAATAAACCGTATTTTGGAACAATAACCTTTTGAACTTTATGAGCAATGCATATTTGGACAATTTTTTCTATTGCTTCAATATTGCCATATCTTCCATCACCACCAACTACTAATGTTGAACCTTTTAAATCTTCCAATGATTGTAAGATTGCTTCAATAAAAACTTCTAAATAATGTTCTTCCTGAAACTTTAAAGTACTTTTTCTTAAACCAGAAGTGCCTGGTTTTTGATCTAGAAAAGGAGAATTGATATGAATTACACTAACTTGAGTCATATTTTTAAGAAACTTCCAAAAATCTAACTAAATTAATGAGGCATTTCGGAAGTTCTTAACATAGCGATAAACCATAATGAAGAAATTAATAATGCACTAAGAATTCCATAGTTAACACCAAATTTAGAAATTGTAATTGGAACTATTAGTGGAAACGTTAATGCCCCAAACAATGGAGTAAAAGCTACAATTTTTTTCAGCATTAATTTAATTTATTAAAACCATTCAGTCTGAGCATTATCTTTCTCATTAGTATCGTCAAGTGGCGTAGTTCTATCAAATTTCATTGATATACTTTTTTCTTGCTTACCAGATACATCAACAGCTTTAATATCATATTTTTGAGTCCCATCTCTAAATGGAACTTGAATTCTAAAAGTACCATCTGCAGCAAGAGGTACATCTTCTCCACCTATTGTCAGTTTTGCAGAAGGCTCTGTAGCTCCATAAACAATTAATTCAGCATCAGCAACGAGCCAAAAAGATCTATTTTTAACAATCCCGCTTCCAGAATCATTTAAACCTGATGACCATTTACCAGCACCTGAGTCTGTAAGATTATCATTGAGGTTGGTTGAATTTACATTTTCCATAAATTCTTCAGAACCAACTTTTCTTCTGAGAGGAATGTTAGTCGCTGCTTGATATAACCTTTCATGTATACCATTTTGTTCTGAAACCACAGGATTTGAAATATCTGGGATTGACTCAGACGTAGAATCCAAATTAAAAGGTACAAATTTATCAAGAATTAGCTCAGAAGGATGAGAGCCAGGAACGTGGCTTATAGAAGAAAATGCCAATGACATCCAGTTAAAACCATATTTGTAACCTAATTCAACTTTATAGTCTCTATCTGCAAGTGGGATTGGCAAATACCACTCAGTACTATAACTATCAACTGCTATCTCCCTTAGTGTTCCTTGATTCAAATTGCTTCCTTCAGAACCAGATGCATCAAATAATCGTAAACATAATTTATTGGCTCCCAAAGATTGTGCTTTTTCTCTATCTGCATCAGAAATTTGCCAAAAAACATAAGCCCAATCTGGATCTCGAGGTAGGAAAACTACATTAGTTTTAACTTCTTCACTGCTATTTAAGGTGTTGGAGTGAAAAGTATTCTCAGGATTTGACTGGGCTTTAGTAATATTTGTTTTCTTAGTGGATTTTTCTTGATATTTCAAAATTAAGTCAACTAAAACAGCCTTTGTTTTACGACTATATAAGGGTACTGATAATTTGCTTGCTTCTTGACGTAATTGTCTGAGGGTTAGTGAGAGTAATTGATCTTTATTCATGATCCCATCAGCCACTTTAAAATCTCCGTTTTTGTTTGGGATCAGTATGTTCTTTTTTTTTGGCATTTGTGTGTCTTTTAGCCCTGTCGTCAGGATCCTCTGACTACACAAAAATTTGTAAAATTAGTATTTCTCGTGAAAAGAGTTGGTACTAAAGGAGTTAATTAATTTTCAGAGTTTGTTTAAATGTATATTAATTTTCTTTTTTTTTAAATTTTATTACCTGAATTTGTTAACGACTCAACAAAAATATATTTTTTCTTCGGGATCAATTTAAAGAGAATTCAGCATTGTTTGACTAGAAGTACTAAATCATCTATCTTTAAATCCTCAATACTTTTACCTATTTTTTTTGAAAAAGTACTTAATTTTTTCGAAGTCGATTCTAACTGCTCATAAAAAAGATCACTAAATTCTTTATCATCAAATTTTTTAGATTGGTTATCACACCATTCTCTCAGGGGATTTTTATTTTTATATTCAAAACTATTATCTAAATTGATCATTTTTAAAATCTGGAGGCAATGAGCGAGTATTCTTAAATGATGTTTCTGCATTATAGGCAGATCAAGATTATCAATTTCTTGAATATTTTCTATGTTTAATGGGTTAGAAAAGGGATCAAGATGATTAGACATTAATTTTTAGTTTTAATAAAGGGAAAAAACTCAATATTGGGGGTATCTTTCGTTTAAAGTATATAAAGCTAATTGTAATAAGTTATTTTTGATAGCATGGTTAACGAAAATTTAGTTAAAGATGTAGTAAAAGAGCCTTACAAATATGGTTTCGTTACTGATATTGAAACTGAAAAAATAGCAAAGGGATTAAATGAAGATATCATAAGATTAATTTCGCAGAAAAAAGAAGAGCCAAAATTTCTTCTTGATTTTAGATTAAAAGCCTTTAAAAAATGGCAAAAAATGAAAGAGCCTAATTGGGCAGGATTAGGATATAAACAAATTGATTACCAAGATATAATTTATTACTCTGCTCCTAAGCAAAAAGAAAAAATTTCTAGTTTAGATGAAGTTGATCCCAAACTTCTTGAGACTTTTGACAAATTGGGAATACCACTTACGGAGCAAAAAAAACTCACAAATGTAGCAGTAGATGCTGTCTTTGATAGTGTTTCTATAGCCACGACTTTTAGAGAAGAACTTGCTGAACATGGAGTTATATTTTGCTCAATTAGTGAAGCAGTAAAAAATCACTCGGACCTGATTGAAAAATATATAGGTACAGTAGTTCCACCTAGTGATAATTATTTTGCAGCACTAAATTCTGCTGTTTTTAGTGATGGTTCTTTTGTTTATATCCCAAAAGGTGTTACATGTCCCATGGACCTATCTTCCTACTTCAGAATTAATAGTGGAGATTCTGGACAATTTGAGAGAACACTTATCATTGCTGAAGAATCAAGTTCTGTAAGTTATTTAGAAGGTTGTACAGCACCAATGTTTGATACAAATACCCTACATGCTGCCGTTGTGGAACTCATAGCTCTAGATGATGCTTCAATAAAATATTCAACAGTACAAAATTGGTATTCGGGTAATGAAGAAGGTGTTGGGGGCATTTTTAATTTTGTCACCAAGAGAGGAAAATGTTTAGGTAAAAGAAGTAAGATTAGTTGGTCTCAAGTTGAAACAGGGTCTGCAATTACATGGAAATATCCTAGTTGTCTCCTATTAGGGGAAGAATCTGTAGGAGAATTTTATTCAGTAGCACTCACTAATAATCTTCAGCAAGCAGATACCGGCACAAAAATGATCCATATTGGCCCTAAAACCAAGTCAACTATTGTAAGCAAAGGTATCAGTGCAGGTAATTCAAAAAATAGCTATAGAGGCCTTGTGAAAATGGGAACAAAAGCTACAGGATCAAGAAATTACAGTCAATGTGATTCAATGTTAATAGGGGATCAGGCTTCTGCAAATACATTCCCATACATCAAATCTCAACAACCCAATTCTGAAATTGAGCATGAAGCAAGCACATGTAGAATCTCTGAAGATCAACTTTTTTATCTCCAAAGCAGAGGTATAGAATTTGAGGAGGCAATATCTATGATGGTCAGTGGTTTCTGCAGAGATGTATTTAATCAATTACCTATGGAATTTGCTGCTGAGGCTGATAAGTTACTGGCACTCAAACTCGAGGGATCAGTAGGTTAATTAATCAATTTCTAAACCGAAATGCAAAGTCAAATGAAAGAATCAGATCCAATATTAGAAATTGACAATCTCTTTGCATCTACTGATAATCTTCCAATTTTAAAGGGGGTTTCACTTTCTGTTTATCCAGGAGAAATCCATGCCATTATGGGAAGAAATGGCTGTGGTAAAAGTACTCTTTCCAAAATTATTGCAGGGCACCCCTCTTATAACACTACAAATGGTGATATAAAATTTTTAGGTGAAAATATCAACTCTCTAGAACCCGAAGAAAGATCTCAATCAGGAATTTTCCTTGGTTTCCAATATCCAATAGAAATTCCAGGCGTTAGTAATCTTGAATTTCTTAGAGTTTCAACGAACGCTAGAAGAAAATTCCTTAACAAAGAAGAATTAGACACTTTTGATTTTGAGGAATTAGTTAAAGAAAAGTTAGAACTTGTGAAAATGGATCAGGCATTCCTATCAAGGAGTGTGAATCAGGGATTTTCTGGAGGTGAAAAGAAAAGAAATGAAATTCTGCAGATGGCTTTACTTGAGCCCAAGATAGCAATATTAGATGAGACCGATTCTGGTCTAGATATTGATGCTCTTAGAATAGTCGCATCAGGAATTAAAAAAATATCTAACACACAAACTGGAATTATATTAATTACTCACTACCAAAGATTACTAGATGAAATTGAACCAAATTATGTACATGTTATGGCAGACGGACAAATTATAAAAACTGGTGGGAGTGATCTTGCATTAGAACTTGAAAAAAAAGGTTATGAATGGACTGATAACTTTGTAAAAGAGACTTAAATAAATGGAAATTATTGAAAAAATAAAAACCAATAAATTAGTTGAAAATCAAACAGACATACAAAAAATCTGTCTTAATAAATTAAAATCAAGTCCACTGCCTAATCCTAAAAGTGAACTATGGAGACTTTCAAATAAGTCAAAATTTTCAAACTTTTTAGACTATTCGGTTAATGAAAAAGATCTGAAATCTGATACACCCTATCCGAAAAATTCTCAAAGTACTATTAGATTAATAATTGGAGATAATTGCCAAATTAAGCTAATTGAGGAAAATTATTCAATACAACAATTAAGTGAGGATGAATTAGATAAATATATTAAAGAACAGATATCCTGTTTTGATCAAAACGAAAATTGGAGTGACCTTTTAAATCTGTCTTTAAGTTGTAAAAAGAATATCTTGGGATTAAAAATAAATGGATCAAAAATACCTCCTATTGAAATCTTTAGTCATGCATCAAGTAACTCTTTAAACGCAAAAACCCTGGTAATATTGTTAGAAAAAAATTGTGATATTGAATTATTACAAGTAAATCTTGGAAAAGAAAAATCTTCATTATCTCAATCAACGTTCTTTTGCTTAAAAGAAAATAGTTCCGTAAATCATGGTGTTGTTTCTTACGGTGAAAACGAATCAAATTTATTAAATTCTCTCAATGTAATTCAACAAAAAAATAGTGAATACAATTTGGGATCTTTACATTTCAAATTCAATTATGCAAGATTTGAAATTAATATTAAGCAATCTGAAGGAAACGCTAAAACCAATATCAAAGGTATGCAAATAACAAAAAAAGATGAACAAATTTCTACTTATACCAAAATAGATTTTAATGGCCCAAATGGATTTCTAGATCAAATCAACAAATCACTTGCTGACGATAAATCACATGCAATATTTGAAGGTTCAATCATAGTTCCGAAAATTGCTCAGAAAACTGATGCTTCCCAATTAAGCAGAAATTTACTTTTATCAGATCTCGCACAAATAGATACCAAACCTCAATTAGAAATAATTGCTGATGATGTCAAATGCAAACATGGAGCTACAATTTCACAACTCAATGAAGAAGAACTTTTTTATATGCGAACAAGAGGGATCACATTAGCAGAAGCAAATAAACTACAATTAAGTTCTTATTTTCAAGAAATAATTTCATTTATTCCCGTTTCAAAAGATAGATGGGATTTGCTTGATAAACTTTTAAATGAGCATTAATGGAAACGATTCTAAATTTTCCTGAAATAACTAAAAAAGACTTTCCTCTTTTAAATAAGAACTTAACAAGTAATGAGCAAATCATTTATTTAGACCATGCTGCAACAACTCAAAAACCAATACAAGTCTTAAAAAAAATTGATTATTATTATAGAAACTTTAATGCCAATGTACATAGAGGCGCACATCAGTTAAGTGCAAAAGCAACAGAAGAATTTGAAAATGCAAGATATTTAATTAGCAAATATATAAAAGCGAATTCAACAAAAGAAATTATTTTCACAAGAAATGCTACTGAAGCAATAAATCTAGCGGCTAGATCATGGGGCGAATCTTCATTAAGAGAAAACGATGAAATCCTCTTATCAATAATGGAGCATCATAGCAATATTGTTCCATGGCAAATGATTGCAGCAAAAAATAAATGCAAATTAAAATTTATAGGTATAGACAAAAATGGGAAATTAGATATAGACGATTTTAAATCAAAACTAACATCTAGAACTAAGCTTGTTAGCCTAGTACATGTTAGTAATACTCTAGGTTGCTGTAATCCAATCAAAGAGATAACTAAATTAGCCAAACAAAAAGGTTCTTTAGTTTTAATAGACGCATGTCAAAGTTTAGCGCATCAAAAACTAGATGTAATTGATCTTGATATAGATTTCTTAGCAGGATCAGGACATAAACTTTGCGGTCCTACAGGTATTGGTTTCCTCTGGTCAAGAAAAGAAATCCTAGAAAAGATTCCTCCTCTCTTCGGAGGTGGCGAAATGATTCAAGATGTTTTTGAAGAGAAGAGTACTTGGGCAGAGCTACCTCATAAATTTGAAGCTGGAACCCCAGCCATTGCAGAAGCAATAGGTCTTGCAGAAGCGATTAATTATATAAACAATATTGGATTGGATGAAATTCATGAATATGAAAAGACTATTACTAAATATTTATTTGAAAAATTAAATAAAATAGACAATGTTGAAATTTTAGGTCCATCGCCTGAGATAGATCCAGACAGAGCATCACTTGCCACCTTTTATATAAAAAATATACATTCAAACGATATTGCAGAAATTCTTGATTCAAAAGGAATTTGCATCAGAAGCGGGCATCATTGCTGTCAACCTCTTCACAGATACATTGGAATTAAATCAACAGCAAGAATTAGCATGAATTTCACAACCAATAAGGAAGAAATTGATATTTTCATAGAAAAATTAAAAGATACTATTGATTTTCTAAAAATAAATTCTTAAATATTCAAAGCATTTTTTAAAAAATCCTGAGATTTTTGAATTACTACTTCTTTGGTTTCTATATTTTTAAACCCGTGCCCTTCATTTTCAAAAAAAATAACTTCTGAATATTTATTATTCTGAATCAAAATTTCTTGAATTTTTAAAGTTTGTTTATAAGAAATAACTGTATCTTTTTTTCCATGAAACAATAAGATAGGTTTTTTTATTTTGTTAATATTATTTATCGGCGATCTATTTATGTAATCATAATGATTTGTTGCATAATCTCCTAACAAAGAATTTAAATAATCTTTTTCAAACCTATGAGTGTTGTAATGCATATCCTTCAAATCAATAACTGGATATTTACATATTGCAGCTGTAAAAATAGACCCATATAACAAACAATTTAGGGCTGTTAACCCACCAGCACTATTACCAGAAATTAATACTTTTTCACTATCAACTAGATTTGATTTAGTTAATTCAAGAGCTATTGCTTTGCAATCATAAGAATCAACAATACCCCACTTATAATTCAATCTCTCTCTATATGCTTTGCCAAATCCTGATGATCCTCCATAATTAACTTCAGCAACAAAAAATCCCTTCGCGGTCCAATATTGAACTTCAGAATTATATGATCCATCAAAAAATGAAGTTGGTCCGCTGTGAGCTCTAACAAGGAGCGGTGGCTTTCTAAAATTTTCAACAAGCGGTTTATAAAGAAAAGAATGAGTAGATTGATCTTCAAAACCTTTAAACCAAAAAGATTCAGGCTTTGAACAATCTTGTATATGTACAAAATTTATTTTCTCAATAAAATTTGATGAAACTTTTTCCGCAAAATCAATTTCAAGTAAATTCGACAAAAAATCAAATCCATAACCTTTAAAAACTACTTTCTTCTCAAAAGCACTAAAGTCACTTATTGCAGTAAACGGAGTAGAAAATTCTTTTACAAATTCAAGATATTTATATTGTTCCACTATCAAATTATTTTCTTTTTTTGCTAAACAAAATAAATTTTTGATAGTCCCTGAAAAAAATGTTATTCCCGAGACCCATTGCGGTACACCATATTCAATCAAATTTCTCTCTACTCTTTTCTGAATAAAAATATTCTCAATTTCACTCACATCTAAAAACAATAAGTTCCACCATCCAGAACTATCTTCAGAACATACTAAAAGTGTTTCACTTATCCAATAGGGTTGAAAAAAAGAAACCTTTTTTTTTGCATTGATCAGCTTATTTGAGAATTTTTTTATTTGTTGTATCCCTCCATCTGAGTCTATTTGAGCAAAAAACAGATCATTTTTCTCCCAGGGCATATATGGAGAATCCCACTCGATCCAAGAAAGTAAGCTAGTAGAAGTATTAGAAGATAAATCTCCCGCGAAATTTTTAAATTTTTTTATTCTATGAATATCTTGTTTAGTTTTTTTTAAGTTTAAAGAAAATAAATAATCTCTATTATTTATTTCGCAAATACCATACAAAAAAAATTTCTCAGAAATAACAAATGAAGAATCGAAATTTCCCTCAATTGATTTAGATAGTTGTCTAGGTTCTTGAACTGAATCAAGATATTTATTTTGACTTCTATCATTTGATGCTACCTCTTTAAAAATTTGAAACCATACTGCCTTTGTCAACTGATCTATCCATATCAGATAAAAATTATTTTTAAAATCTATACATTTATAAGATTTACCACCATATCCATGAAAATTATTTTTAATATTATATTTTTTACTAGTTAATTTTTGAGGCAATGCATCTTTTTCATTAAATGGTCTGGCAAAAATGGCATTTTGATTTTGACCTTCTCCAACAACATCAATCCAAAAAATGATATCCCTAATAATAGTTAATTCCTTAAAAGCTTTTTTTTTAGATACATTTTGCCTAACTTTTAACTTATCATCATTACCCATTTTAAAAACTATAAAGAAAGTAAATTAAAGTGCTAATATTTTTATAGCTAAACTCTTTACTAAAAACTTTTTAACGTGGCAAACCATTTTTCACAACTTGCAAAAAAGTCAAGAACAAATGGGGACTCGGAAAAAATTGCAAAAGAACAAACAGGTAAGCCATCTCTAGACATCTATAAACTTGGTGATGATGTATTAAGACAAAATTCCCAAAGAATAACTAAGGTTGATGAATCGATTAGAAAACTTGCTAGAGAAATGCTTCAAAGCATGTATGCAGCTAAAGGAATTGGACTTGCTGCACCTCAAATTGGCATTAACAAAGAGCTTCTTGTCATAGATGTAAATTTTGAAGATTCAGCCGCAGAACCCTTAATATTAATCAATCCAGAAATTACAGACTATGGAACAACCCTTAATTCATACGAAGAAGGCTGCTTGAGTATACCTGGTGTCTATTTGAATGTAGTAAGACCATCAACTATCAAATTAAAATTTAGAGATGAAATGGGGAGACCACGTAAAATGAAAGCAGATGGACTTCTAGCAAGATGTATTCAACACGAAATGGATCACTTAAATGGAATATTATTTGTTGATAGAGTTACATCAAAAGATGATTTAAACAAAGAACTTATAAAAGAAGGCTTTAACGAAAAAGACGTTATTTCTATTAATTAATTTAATGACTGAAACTACAATATTTCAAAAAATAATTAATGAAGAAATTCCCTGCGAAAAGCTTTATGAAGATGAGTTTTGTATTGCTTTTAATGATATCCAGGCACAAGCTCCAGTACATTTTTTAGTTATTCCTAAAAAGCCAATTATCAGTTTATTAGAATGTATTGAAGAAGATGCAACTTTATTAGGTCATCTACTCTTTGTGGGTAGTGAAATAGCTAAATCAAAAAATTTAACAAATTGGAGGACAGTAATTAATACTGGAGCAGAATCAGGACAAACGGTTTTTCATTTACATATTCATTTTTTATCTGGAAGAAAAATGAATTGGCCCCCAGGTTAAAACTCTCGAAATCAAAGTATATGGGTTATAAATAAGAAAAAAGCAAAATGAATACACCAGATTCAATAAAAACAGAATCCAAAAATTTATTAAATTTAATCTCAAAAAATTGGGAAGAATTAGATGATTCCCTCAAAACTAAGTTAAAAAAAATTTGGAGGGTTTTAACTTATAAATGGCAATTACAAATTTTATTAAATTTACCTTTTCTACTATGGTGGGCATTAGATAAATCTTTTACAAAAGTACATGAGTTTGATGCAACAATATTGAATTACTTAAATTTACCTGACTGGGCACTTTCATTTATTGGCTTTGGTCAATAGACTTCTAAAAGATATAATTTATGTTATAAAATTTGTCGAGTAATGAATAAAGCCGTTAAAAATAAATCAAAACTACTTTACCAATTAAGAAAATTAAGGAAGTTATCCCAGCCATTTTTTCTCCCCATAGATCAATGTAATGGATTTCAATTCATTTGGCTTTTGATTTCTCTTTTATTTTGTGTTGGTGGAGTAGTACTTGTTGGTCTTACAGGAATAATCAGTTTTTTTGAAAGCTTTCAACCAATTTTTCTTGAAAAGTATTTCGGCGGCGTAGTAAATACTGTCAATTCAATTTGGGCTGGTGGCTGGGGATTGCTTTTCTCTGCCTTATTTTTAATTGGGTCAGGGAGCTTTTTCAGCTTAAGACGGCAATTAAAAAACCGTAGATGGTTACATTGGTTATTCCTTGCGATAATTGTATTAATGCTTTTAGCTGTAAACGGAATAAACGCAGGGATAGGATTTATCGCAAGAGATTTAACAAATGCTTTGGTAGAAAAACAAGAAGCTGGATTTTATCGGATTTTAGGGATTTACGCTTGTTGTTTTGCTGTTGCTCTACCAATACGTGTTTCTCAAATATTTTTCACATATAAATTAGGAATAATTTGGAGAGAATGGCTTTCAAAAAGTTTAGTCAAAGATTATATGACTAATAAAGCTTATTACCAATTAAATCCAAATGATGAAGAACAAACTGATGTAGATAATCCTGATCAAAGAATCACAGATGATACCCGAGCTTTTACCGGACAAAGTCTGTCTTTTACATTAGGTATTTTTGATGCATTACTAACATTTTCTCTTAATATTCTTATTTTGTGGAGTATCAGTACATCACTTACCTTTTCTTTATTTGGTTACGCTGCATTTGCAACTTCTATCCTTCTAATTGCTGGTAAAAATCTTGTAAAGATAGACTTTGATCAACTCAGATACGAAGCAGATTTTCGATATGGCTTAGTACATATTAGAGATAATGCTGAATCAATAGCCTTTTACTCTGGGGAGAATCCTGAACGAAGTGAAACTGAAAGGCGATTAGGAGAAGTGGTGAGAAACTTTAATTTACTGATTATATGGAGAGTAATAATTGACGTCATGAGAAGATCAATTAATTATGCTGGTAATTTCTTTCCATATTTAATAATGGCAATCCCTTACTTTAAAGGTGATATTGATTATGGGCGCTTTATTCAGGCAAGCTTTGCTTTTGGAATGGTTGAAGGTTCGTTATTTTTTATTGTTAATCAAATAGAAGAACTTGCAAAATTTACTGCTGGGATTGGCAGGTTAGAAGGATTCCAATCAAAAGTCGAATCCATTAGTCAAACTAGTCCTACAAGTAATCAAAACGTCATTTCAGATTATCCCTCAATTATTATTAATAATGCTGATCTTTCCCCACCAGGATCAAATAAAACAATAATTAAAAATTTAAATTTGAGCATCGACAATAATCAATCACTTTTAGTTGTAGGACCTTCTGGATGTGGAAAAACATCTTTACTAAGAATGATTAGTGGTTTATGGGAACCCGACCATGGAGTAATAAAAAAACCAAAAATTGGCGAATTATTATTCATACCTCAAAAACCTTATATGTTACTGGGTTCTTTAAGGGAACAATTATGTTATCCCACAGAAGTTAAGAAATTTAGTGATGAACATCTTACTTCTGTACTTCATGAAGTAAATTTAAAAACCTTAGTGGATCGTTACCCTAATCTTGACATCAAACAAGATTGGCCAAGAATTCTTTCTCTAGGCGAGCAACAAAGATTAGCTTTCGCAAGACTCTTACTAAATTCCCCAAGATTTGCAGTACTTGATGAGGCAACAAGTGCTTTAGATATTGACACTGAAGAAAAACTATATGGTTTACTAAAGGAACGAGAACTTTCTCTTATTAGTGTTGGACATAGACCTAGCTTAAAAGATTTTCATGAAAACATTTTAGAATTAAATGGACAAGGAGACTGGAAATTATTGACTTCTGATAAGTATAATTTTAAGGATTAACAAAAAAAAAATGAATTCTAAAGAAGAACAAACAAACTCAGAGGTTAATAATTTAGAGAATGATAGTTCCATAGAAAATCTACAAGATTCAAATTACATCAATGAAAAAACTAGAGATAATAAATCAGATGAAAAATCAATAGATATTGAAGATGAATATAAATTCGGATGGAGTAGTTATTCTGAAATTACTAATGGAAGATTTGCAATGATCGGATTCCTGGCAATAATACTAATTGAATTATTTAGTCAACAATCGTTTTTAAAATGGGCAGGAATCTTATAACTAATCATCAAATCTAGAACTATTATCTCTAGGTTTCCTCTTATTTGTTCCAACGGTATATCTACCATTTTGGTTATTTGCACTTGATCTAGTTGAAGAGCTTGGTCTCCGAGTCTCACGAGTCTTTTTTGCTTGATTAGCATCTTTGAATGAAGCATCTTCTACTTGAGCCGTTGAAGTTTGCTGCCTAATAGGAGATCTTGTCGGTTTCTTTCTTAACGGAGAAGAATCATCAGGATTAGACATATTATCTTGTCTCGAAACTCTACGATTAATTTTGGGTCTTGATCCTGTTTTAACTTCATTGCGAGATAAGTTTCGTCTCTCACCAAAATTTTTTCTTTCTGATTGATTAGTATTTCTGTCTTCAGGATTCTGTCTTCTTCTTATAGGTTCTTCATTTACAAACTGATTTGCTTCTCTTGTAGATGGCCTGCTTCTACTTGCAGCAGCAGAAGGTATAGCTCTTGAAACATTTCTCCTACGAGATCCTCCCCCCTCCATATATTCTTCTTCAAATTCCTCTTCTTGAGGTTTAAATCTTCTTGATGGTCTTTCGACTTCTTCAAACCTATCATAATCGTCATTAAATCGACCTCTAGAATTTCTGGGCACATCAGGAATAGAATCATCATCAAAATAAGATGACCTTCTAGCTTGATCAGTAGCAACACCCCTCAATCGCACACTTTCATATGCGAAAAAAACTGTAGTTCCTGCTAACAAAAACTGACCAAACTGAAGAATAGGATCTAATCTCCAACCTTGAAAAAATAATATTCCCCCGCATAAAAGACCTATAGCTGCAAAGAAAACATCATAATCTCTTGCTAATGCAGGTTTAAAAGACCTTAAAAAGTAAAGTCCGCCTCCACATACCGCTAGAACTATACCAACAATACTGGCCCAATTGAGACTAGCATTGACCACATTCTTTCTCCAAAATTTATTTTTTAAAGGGAGACATAATTCACCCTATATATATAGTGTACTTAAAACTTCTACAAAAACTAGCGTCTACCAGTAGAAGTACGATCAAGAGAGTCTTTCTGACTAACAAAAATCAAAAATGAAGCGGCTGGAATAACGATAAGTAAAGCGGCTGCTATAAAACTACCTATCATTCCAACTGCGGAATTATTGGCAACTTCAGCAGAAAAATCTGCAGCTAGTAATAAATTTGAGATTTGAAGCACTTTTTAAATATTTAATTCTCAATTTATAATACGAATTAAATACGATTCAATGGGTTATTTATTAAGATGAATTAAATAATTGTGATTTCCTTGCTTGAAAACGCTCTCCAAATTTTAGATGTTAGTTTAGGCATTTCTCTATCATATCTAACTATAGTTTTTTTAATAAGATTAATTCTTACTTGGTACCCAAAAATTGATTTAAGTAAAGGTTTTTGGTTATTAATTTCGATACCATCAAGCTCTATCCTAAATTTAACAAGAAAATTAATTCCCCCTATAGGAGGAGTGGATGTAGGCCCCGTCATTTGGATTGGGGTTATAAGTTTTTTAAGAGAGATTTTAGTTGGTCAACAAGGGCTTATAAAACTTGCATTGTATAGACATATTTCATAGATATTGTTTAATGATGCCTTTAGTAATTTGGTAATAACTCTTCTTCTACATATTTAGTATGTATCTTCCCTTCCTTAAACTTAGATTTATTCAGTAAGGTTAAATGAAAGTTAATTGTTGTTGGAATACCAGTTACTGCGCATTCATTTAAAGCCCTATTCATACGTTTAATTGCAGTATTACGATCTTTTCCCCAGACTATTAATTTACCAATTAAGGAGTCATAGAATGGAGGTATTTCATAACCAGTATAAACATGACTATCGACCCTTACACCAGGTCCACCGGGAGGAAGCCAACCAGTTATTTTCCCAGGTGATGGTCTGAAATTATGAGAAGGATCTTCAGCGTTGATTCTACATTCAATCGCATGACCATTCAAGTGAATATCATCTTGCTTAAATTCCAAGTTTGCTCCGCTTGCGATTTTAATTTGCTCAGCTATTAAGTCAACCCCCGTAACCATTTCAGTAACAGGATGTTCAACTTGAATCCTAGTATTCATTTCCATGAAATAAAAATTATCATTATCAACTAAAAATTCAACTGTACCAGCTCCTTCGTAACCGATACTTTTTGCAGCAGCAATTGCTGCATTTCCCATTTTTTTTCTTAGTTCAGTATTAATTGCAGGGCTAGGAGACTCTTCCAATAACTTCTGATGTCTTCTCTGAACTGAACAATCTCGCTCTCCTAAATGCACAACATTACCAGATCTATCTGCCAAAATTTGAACTTCTACATGTCTTGGCTTCTTTATAAATTTTTCCATATATAGACCGTCATTACCAAAAGCTGCTTCTGCTTCACCTTGAGCTGCTTTAAACATTTTTTCAAGATTATCAGCGTTTTCAACCAACCTCATACCTCTTCCGCCTCCACCAGCAGTGGCTTTGATAATGACCGGATAACCTATATCATCTGCCAATTTATAAGCCTCATTTACATTTGATAACAAGCCTTTACTTCCAGGTACTGTTGGAACTCCTACTTCTTCCATAGTTTCTTTAGCTGTAGATTTATCTCCCATAGATCTAATAGCTTTAGGAGATGGACCAATAAAAACTATGCCATGATCGTTACACATCTCAGCAAATTTATCATTTTCAGCAAGAAATCCATAACCAGGATGTATAGCATCAACTCCTCTCGATGTTGCGGCAGCA
This sequence comes from Prochlorococcus marinus CUG1416, assembly GCF_017695965.1. Taxonomy (NCBI): domain Bacteria; kingdom Bacillati; phylum Cyanobacteriota; class Cyanophyceae; order Synechococcales; family Prochlorococcaceae; genus Prochlorococcus; species Prochlorococcus marinus. Next base: position 72,415 of record NZ_JAAORM010000001.1, on the reverse strand, counting down.
AGTATATTTGGAATATTTAAATAACTCTTATTACTCAACGAGTCTCCAACACAAACCGCTTCATCAGCAAGCTGAACATGCAATGCTTTTTTATCTACAGTGCTAAAAACTGCTACTGTTGCAATACCTAGTTCTCTACAACTTCTAACTATTCGTAAAGCTATTTCTCCACGATTAGCAATTAAAACTTTTTCAACCATTATGAAAATTAAATTGAAGAAATGAAAATGACTTAAAATAAAAAATTGTTTGCCAAAGTATTTAACAAAATTTTTTTAGTGATCAGAGTACATTTTTTACAATACAACCTTGACCGTTATATATGTATAAATATTTGTTTTATGCAATAGAAAAATAATGCATAACATTAAAAAATTATCTCTGAGAACTACATCCTTATTTCATTCAATAATGTATGATATTTTTAAGGTTTAGGCACCCGCCGGTGCTCGAAAACCCTTTGCGGACGTGGCGGAATTGGTAGACGCGCACGTCTAAGGAGCGTGTGGCTTAGGCCTTGCGAGTTCAAGTCTCGCCGTCCGCATTTGATTTATTCTGGTTTAACTGCAATGAAAAAAAAATCACCTGCAGTAGTTATAGTTTCAAATGGGCCTGGTGAATTATCTACATGGGTAAGACCTGTAGTGGATGAACTTAACCAAATAAATAAATCTCTATGTTATGAGGATAAACTAGATTTCTCTCTTAGGTTAGTACTGGTTCCTTGCCCAAATGCCACTGGTAAAGAATTTACAGTTGCAAATTCATGGAATAAATTCGAATTAATTACAAAATCAAACAGTTTTTGGAAATTATTAATGAAGCCATGTTCTTTTGCAAATTGGCCAAAAAAAGGAATAGTAATTTTCCTTGGTGGGGATCAATTTTGGAGTATTTTACTAGCTAAAAGATTAGGTTATCTAAATATCACATATGCTGAATGGGTTGCAAGATGGCCTCAATGGACAAACAAAATTGCAGCTATGAATAAAAAAGTAAAAGATTTGATTCCTAAAAGATATAAAAGTAAATGTCACATAATAGGCGATTTGATGGCAGATATAAAGTTAAATAGTGAAATATCATTAAAAGATAAAGAAAAACGTTATGTTGCCCTGTTGCCTGGTTCAAAAAAAGCCAAGCTCTCTATTGGAATTCCTTTCTTCTTAGAAATAGCAGATCATATCGCGAAAATAAATCAAAATATAAATTTTATAATCCCAATTGCCCCAACCACCAATAAAAGTGAATATTTATTCTTTCAAAGTGAGAGAAATCCTATTGCAAAATATTACTCATCAAAAATTAAAACAATTAAAAGCATCAAAGATTCCAGTTTTGATTATGTAATTGAGACATCACAAAATACAAAAATTTATCTAATAAAGAAACATCCTTGTTATGAAATATTAAAAGAATGTGATCTAGCCATTACAACTGTGGGTGCAAATACTGCAGAATTAGCAGCAATTTCTCTTCCAATGTTAGTTGTTCTACCAACTCAACATTTAAATATGATGAATGCCTGGGATGGTATTTTTGGAGTAATTGGAAAAATTTCATTCATAAATAGATTTCTAACATTTATAGTTAAATATTTCTATTTTAAAAAAAAGAAGTTTTTTGCTTGGCCAAATATTAAATCAAAAAAAATTATTGTCCCAGAAAGAATAGGAAATATTTCGCCCAAAGAAATTGCAAGAGAAGTATTATGTCTTATTAAAAATAAAGATCAATTGAAAAGTATTAGAGAAAATTTACTGAAAGAAAGAGGTAATAAAGGTGCTTCAGAAAAACTTGCTGATATAATTTTTGATTTAATAAAAAACCTTTATTAATTACCAAGGATCGTCGATTTCAAATTTTTCTGATTTTTTATTATCTTTCACTAAAGTTTTTTCTTCCAATGGTTCAATATCTAAAGTTTCTATTGCATTTTGAATTGGTCTTTTAGATGCCAAATTAGTATTTGATTTTTGCTTTTGTGTAAAATCAATATTTTTTTCTTCATCTATTTGATTAACAATTGTTTGATTGTCGATCTGACCAGAGTAATCATTCTCCATATAAAGCTTTTTTCTATTATTGATTTCTTCTGAAGAACTCTTTATTTCAACATATTCAAGTTCATCTTCATAATCATCTTGTTCAACAACTTCTTCTTCATATTCCTCAACTAAATTATTTTGTTGTTCTAAATCCGAACCAGACAGTAACTGATTCTCAACTGGTACAAGATTTGCTGCGTATCCATTTGCTTCCCTTTCATCCCATGAAGAACCTCCTACTCCAAGTTTCTCAAGTAGTCCACTACTTAATTGATTTAATTTCTCTTCTGCACCTTCATAAACAATAATCCTATCAGTACCACTACTTACTATTTCCTCAACAGGAATTTCCCAAGTACTTAAAACTCCCTCACCTAAAAGGGGCACGCCAACTGCACCCATGACAAGAGAAATCAAATCCCCAGTCTCAATATCAAAAGAAAACCCAAGCACTCTACCTAAAAGTTGTCCAGATTCTGTAATCACTTGACAATTAATTACCTTTCCATATCTTTCGGGAGAAAAACCTGAACTCAACGAATCTAGGGAGTCGACTAATATGACATCTCCAACTTGCTTTATACTTTCTAAAGGCATCCATTTTGGTAAGCCTGGTAGAAATCTTGTAAGTGGATTATCTCGAAGCCCCAAAGCCACCACCTCTCTTCTGTCAATATCAACAACAACTTCGCCAACTACACCTAAACGCCTCCCAGTATCAGTAGTTATAACTTGTGTTCCCATCAATTCTGACCTTAACCATAACCGTTCACTAGGAACAGAATTTGGCCGATTCTTATTTGCAGAGGTTTTAGACAAGCTCATAATTAACTTTTTATCATTCTGACGTATAAATTTAAAAAAGTGAGTTTATGCAGCATTTGGTAACCCAATAACTTGAGTATTAGCACCTCTTGCTTGCGCGACACCAATTGTTCTTTCAGACGCACTTATCATAGGCCTTCTATGACTTACGACTATAAATTGAGCATTTGATGACTGATTAGATATTAATTTTGATAACCTTTCAACATTTATACCATCTAAAAAACTATCAACCTCATCTAATGCATAAAAAGGTGAAGGTTTATACTTTTGCAAAGCAAATAAAAAACTTAAAGCAGTTAATGATTTTTCACCACCAGACATAGAGGCTAATCTTCTGACATTTTTGCCCTTAGGATGAGCCACTAAAGTTAAGCCTCCTTCCAAAGGTGAATTAGGATTTTCAAGCTGAAGAAAACCATCTCCATCAGATAAATTGGCAAAAATTTCTTTAAAGTGTTTATCAACTTCTACAAATGCTTGCATAAAAGCCTCTTGACGCATAGTTGATACAGTCTCTATTCTCAGCAATAATTCAGATCTTTCATTAGATAGAATTTCTAATTTTTCCCGTAAACCATTTAATCTCTCAATTAATTCTTCTAATTCATCAAGAGCCAACATATTTACAGGTTCTAAGCTTTGTAATTTTGCATTTATAATCGAGATTTCTGACTGCAAAGATTCAAGACTCTTCCCTTCATATTCTCCAAACTCCGGGGAAGGATTCGGGAGATCTTTTTTATAATTTTCTAATTTTATTTTCTCGCTCCTCATCTCTTCTTTAAGAGAATCCATATCTCTTTCAAGGTATTCCAGTTTTAATAGATAGTTATTATATTCTTGCCTTTTATTTGAAATTGAAGAGTTTAATTCATCTCTTTTCCTTCTCAATAAACCTAAATCCTTCTCTAGTGAATTTTTTTGATTATCGAGAACTAAAAGCTCTTTTTTAAACTTATCTCTTTTTTTGATCCATGCACTATGAGCAGTTGCAAGTTCTGTGATAGATCCCTGCAAGTTTTTTTCTTGTAATAATGTAATTTTTAATGAATTATTGATACGTTCTTTATTTAAAGCAAATTGATTCTTCTTATCTAATAATGTATCTCTCTCCTTCATAAGTAATTCAAGTTTTGTATCAAAATTATTAAACTCATTATTTAAAGCTATTAGTGATGATTTTTGATTTTTTTCATAATTCTCTTTAAGAAGGATTTGCAATTGATCAAACTTATCTTGATAAGGTTTCAATTTATTTCTTAAACGATCTAACTCTTCAACTAAGAAATTATTAGCACTATCAAGTTTATTTAATCTCGATTTAGAATCATCAATTCTTTGCATTACAACATCAAGAGAGTTTTTATTTACTTCAATTTCTTTATTAAATGAAGCACAACCCTCAATTATTTGACTGCGGTTAGAATTTAATTGACTGAGTCTATTGGTTTTTATACTCAAATCATTATTTGACTCTTTTAAAGCTTCTTCAATAACAAATAATCTTTCTTTTATGGGTCTAGAATCATCAATATCATTATTAATTCCAAATCTATAAACTAAATCTTTATTTAGCTTACTACCTCCTGTAATTGCACCACTTGCTTCTAATACTTCACCACCTAAAGTAACTAACCTAATTTTTTGTTTAGATAACCTAGCTGAGGCTAAGTCTGAAAAAACCAACGTCTCTCCAAAAACATATCTAAAAACATCTGAATAAACTGCATCAAAAGTAATTAAATTAATAGCTTTATCAATAAATCCAGGTTCTCTATTATTGTCAAATCTTGAAATTGCATAATTCTTCTTTTGACTTTTGATTCTATTTAAGGGTAAAAAAGTTAATCTTCCTGCCTTCTTCTTTTTAAGAATTTCAATTGCTTTAGCAGCAATATGATCATTATCAACAACAATTTGTCCGAGTCTATTTCCTGCAGCAATTTCTAATGCATATCTATTTTTCTCACTGACCTCTCCAAGTTGAGCTACATATCCATGTATACCCTCCAACCCTGATTCTAAAAGAATTCTGAGAGCATATGAACCTCTGGATTCATTTAAAGCTTCTTTTCTACTTTCAAATCGAGATAAATCCTTTTCAAGCCTTAATTGCTCGTTGCTTAGCCTTAATTTAGTTTTATTTAATAAATCAATTTCATTTTTTAAAGAATTAATTTCCGAGCTGTTACTTGCCAAGTTATTATTTTTTATGTCGTATGTATCTTTTTTTCTTTGATTTCTCTCTAAAAGTTTCTGCTTTTCTAAAGCCAAATTATCAATCTGAGAAGATATTTCATCTTTTTGAATATTATTTTGAATAGTTTCTTCTTCAACTTTCCTTTTTTTCACTTCCAAAGGATTGATTATATTTTGTATACTTTCAAGCTCAGCATTTAATTTGATACTTTGTTTTGAGAATTCCCCAGATTCTCCCGCTGCATCAGAAAGTTTTTTTCTGGATAATTTCTGTTTTAAAGTTAAATCATCAATTTGCAAGTTCAATTTATTTAAAAAATTATCATCAAAATTTTCTTGTTTTATCTTTTCTGACTCGATATTCCTCTTAGATATTTCAATTTCATCTCTCTGCTTTTGTAATTTAATACCCTCTTCTTTATTCAAACTTGATATCCTATCTAGTTCTCTCAAGCTAGAATTAATACTTCCAATATCAGAATTCACTTTTATCAAAGTATCCTCTCCTTTCTCCTTAAGCTCAGCGACCAAAATTTTCAAAGCTCCTTCTAAGACTGATATTTCTTCATTAATAGATTTTTTTTGTTTATTAAATAATATTTTATTTTTTTCAATTTCAGTTTCTTTGTTCTGTATAGATTCAACATGCTTCACTTGTTTATCAAAAATAAGAACTTTCTCTAATTCCCTTATTTGAAGCAGCTTTGCCTTTAACTCTTTATATCGCTTAGCCTTTTCACATTCTTTTTCAAGCTTATTTTTACTAGATTGCAATTCATTTTCTAAAATTTCACACCTTTCTTGTTTTTCAAAAACATCATTTAATTTTGCATTAGTTTGTTCTATTCTTGTATCAAAAAGTGCGACTCCTGCTAATTCATCAATAAGATTTCTTCTCTCCTTATTATTCATTGATACTATTCTTGTTACATCACCCTGCATAACAACATTGCTGCCCTCAGGATCAACACTAATCTCCCTTAATATTCTCTGTATTTGTTGCAAGGTACATTGTTTTCCATCAGAGGTATAAGTCGAAGCATAAGACCCACCCGGCATAAGCCTTAACTTTCTAGAAACTACCCATTCTTTTTGACCCTTATGAAGAGCAATTTCTTCTTCTTCTAATTCCAAGGGCGGAAGGTCCTCTCTGGGAGACCAATCTTGAATATTAAATATTACAGATACAAATGTTTCGGATGATTTACCCTCTTTAACTTTGGAGTTATTTATTAGATCTGGTAATCTTTCTGCTCTCATCCCTCTACTATTAGCCAAGCCTAAACAAAATAAAATTCCATCTAAAATATTACTTTTACCAGACCCGTTTGGCCCAGTAACCACTGTGAATCCTTCTTCAAGAGGAATTTTTACACTTCCCCCAAAAGACTTAAAATTTTCAAACTCGACCTGATTGATATGTACCAATCTCAAGTCTCAATAGCTAAATAAGAATAACTAATTTATAAAAATTCTCAAGAGAAATATTACGATTATTTATAAATGAATATTAATTATTTTTGCTTAATCTACAAGAATTGCCCGAAATTTCAAACACACCATGCAGAAGTTCACCGTCCAAAATGAATCGAAAACATTCAGAGTTTAATTTATCAGAATTGTTTTTAAATATTCCATGATCAATTCTTTTTACTAGGCCTCGATTTCTAGAAAGTTCATGTTCTTCCCTTGATAGCCATATAAGTCTATGATTTGCCTGTTTAAAAATTTTTACAGAAGCTTGATTAGATAAAGGTATTTTTAACAATTTCCAAGTTAAACAATCTATTTCATTTTCAACAAGAAAATCATAATGAATATCTAAAGAGTTAGCAGAATAAACTTTATGTTCAAGCAAAACCCATTTATTCATTATCTAGTTGATAAATAAATCGAATCCATTTTCAAAACATACTTAAGATAGAAATATATTTTATTTAAGATAATTCCTGTTATTTAATTACTTGCATCAGGGACAAATCTTAAAGCAATGAAAAGCAAACTTCCAGCTCCAGCGATAGCTGCCGCTACTAATCCAAAATCTGTAGGGATTGTGCGAGATGCAAAAACTAACGATGCAAATGTGATATCCATGATGAAATTTAAACTCATTATAATAAATTCAGTAATAGCTTAACAAAACCTTCTTCCAGAACAGAGTAGATAAATAAAATGTAAATAAAATTTTATATGTTTTTATTTTATATAAATCGCACATATTTTTAGATAAGGGTTCCAAATTCAGAAAATAGGGTCTAATCTTAAAATAATCAAGTTTAAATAATGGAGACTTACCATCCTCCCAAAGAAGTAGAAGAAAACGTAGATAACTCTGAACTTCCTGAGCAAGAAGTTATCTCTGAGAAATGGTTACTTGAAAAAATTGATAGTTTAATACCTTTAATCAAAGAAAAATGGCCTACCATTGCTCAGCAAACCCTTGAAGCCACAAAAGGAAGTATTGATGATTTAGTTGAAGTAATAGCAGGCCAAACTGGAACCTCTGCAATTGGAATAAAGGGCCAACTATTTGAAATCATTGATTCAATCCGAGAAAACAATTGGGAAATCTCAGAGAAAATTGAACCTATCGAAAGTCAATTAGAAGAGTTATTAGAGGAACTTAACCAGACACTAAGACCAAAAATAGAAAGTCCAATTAGAAAAAAACCAATTTTATCTATTGCGATTGCCGCAGGTATTGGTTTACTAATAGGCACTCTCCTCAACAGTGGTAGAAAATAATATGGAAAAACCAAAAAATAAAAACTTTGCAAATACAGCTTCAAGAATTTCAGCTATCGCAAGTTCAGTTATGGATTTGCATGTAAGAATAGCTCTTCAAGAAGTAGATAGAGAAAAGAGAAGATTAATTAGTGGTGGAATATTTTTGGCAATTGGAAGCATATTATTGTTATTAGTTCTAATTTGCATCCATATTATTTTTTATCTTTTTCTTACAAACTATAATAATTGGAATACTGAATATAATTTATTACTCATAATATTTATCGATTTATGTCTTGCAGGCTTAAGTTTGAAACTTGGAGGAAAATTAGCCAAAGGACCTTATCTTCCTCAAACTTTGGAGGGTTTGGGCAAGACAACAAAAGCCGTTTTAGGCAAAAAATAAATTACCTTATTAAATACTTTATCCATCTACAATCAATACCACCATTGCTAACAGGGATTTTAAATGAGGATTTCATTTTCAAATATTTTGTTAGTTTTGGATTTCCACTAAGCAGCCAAAATTCCCAACCTGAAAAGTTCTTCTTTAGGAAGATTCCCATTTGTTCATATAAAAAAATTAATTCATTTTCATTGCCCAATTTTTTGCCATAAGGAGGATTAGATATAATTATCCCAGGTGTATATTTTAATTGGAGTTCGAAAAAGTCTTTATTTATAAGTTCAATATAATTTTCGAGACCTGCCAATGATGTGTTTACTTTAGCCTGGTCAAAAACCTTTTTATTAATTTCGCAACCTATAATTTTTGGTAATTTTTTATAATTTATAATTTTATTTTTTGCTTTATTTTTTTCATCAAGATAAATATCTTTCCTGAAGTCCAACCAATTCTCAAAAAGATAAACTTGATCAATATTTATAGGGACTTCAAGAAATTGATTAACAGCCTCAATTAAAAAAGTTCCTGAGCCGCACATCATATCAATTAAAGGAACTTTACCATTCCATTGAGTCATATTTATCAATCCAGAAGCTAAATTTTCTTTTAATGGTGCATTTCCAACTGCGGGTCTATAACCTCGTTTGTGTAAGCTTTCCACACTACTTTGAAGACTGAGAATAGCTTTATTATTATTTAAATGAAGATGAATTATAAAATCAGGGTTATCTAAAGAAATATTTGATCTTTTATTCCAAGCTGCCTGTTGCAAATCAGTTATGGAATTTTTAACTTCAAGAGCAGTAAAGTGTGTATGACTTAAAGAAGATGTTCTCCCAGTTACTTGAACATTAAACTTTTTTTCATAGTGCAACCAATCTAACCAATCAAATGAATCTCTCACCCCCTCATATAAAGACTGCTTGTCATAGCATTTAAAACTTGCAATTTCTCTATAAAAACGAAAGGCTAATCTGGAATAGAAATGCACTCTGTAAAAAGTGGCATAATCACATTCAAAATTAATAAATCTTTTATATGTATTAATCTTAAATCCACCTAAATTTGAAATTTCTTCAGCTAAATATTTCTCTAGTCCTTCTGGAGCAGATGCAACTATATTCATATACGATAAAAACTTAATAAAAAAACTATTCAATACTCATTTTGCCTGTCAGAATATAAATGTCCACTTGGACTAGGTGATCTCAACCGATGTTTCGGACAGCGGTTCGATTCCGCTCAACTCCACTTTTTGGGGTTGTAATGGTTTCGACGTGGCATAAGGAAGGTGACTGAAGCCGGCTCGGTTAGAGCAAAAACACAAACGCTAACAAAATCGTTAGTTTCTCCCGTCAAACAGCACCAGTTGCTGCTTGATCTTTAAGGAGATGGGGTTATATCAGCCTTATCAACCAAATGATCCGAGGAGTCTGGAAGGACTCCACTTTTTTAAATAACTCAGAAGTTGTATTAGATAAGTTCTTAGTTTGTAAATATTGCTGCAATTGCCTGTATTAAAAAGAATTTTTCAAATTTTATAAGTATAAATACTTAGAAGATTGGCTATAAATTAACTTATCGTATTAAAAAGTCCAATCCTTGAAAATGTTCTCTAATAAAAACTTAAATGACTTATTAAGCAATCTCAATCCTAAAGTTATTAGATTCACTGGTGAAAAGTTTCCTGCTGAACTATGGAATAGTAGTTATCAAATAAAAAAAAATAAAAAGATATCTAACTAAAAAATTCACCTAAATACTCGAAAAGGGATTTTTAGGCATTTTTTTTAAACAATTTTTTGAAAGCTCCTGAAGTACATTAAATTCATCTTTATTTAAATTCCACTTAAATACATTCGATACATCTATAACTTGAGATTTCTTTCGCATTCCAACAAGTGGAATAGTTCCTTGGTAACAACACCAATTAATTGCTACTTGAGCTTGTGAAACTGATCTTTGATACGCAATACTTTTAAGACATCTCCGCAATTCATATGTTGGTTTTTTATAGCTTTTAAATAAGACATTTCGAATAAAACTGCTTTTTCTATTTTCGTCTTTATCTGGATCAATACAAAGAATTCCAAAGGATAAGGGACTATAAGCAAAGAAATCAATATTATTTTCTTCGCAAATTTTTTTTACCTGATATTGTCTGTGTAAATCTGGAGCAAGTAAAGAAAACTGAATCTGAACGCTATTTAGCCTCTGATCTCGCATAGATAAGTAATTAATTAATTTCTGCAACCTTTTAGGACCTATGTTTGATAAACCGATTTGAAAATCAAACCCTTGATCTTTTAAATCGCAAAGATTACTCAACAGACCTAATTCCTGCAGAGGATTGTATTTTGCTGTTGACCAATGCAATTGCACTATGTCTAATTTATTATTAAGCCTTTCTAAACTGTTTAAAAATGGTTTATTAAAACCTTTATTACCAATTCTCCAGGGATAAGGTGCGAGTTTGGTTGCTATTTGAATTCTTTTTTTTTTGCAGAAGGAGTACCTAGTAAAAATTTACCTATCAATGATTCACTTCTACCATTAAGATTCCCAGTACCGTAAGAATCGGCAGTATCAATTAGATCAAAACCTCTTTTCAAAGCTTCATTATATGTGGCACGTAACTCATCGTCATTCGCAGAATTATAATTCCAAAAAAGCTTATTCCCCCAAGACCAAGTACCTAGTCCAATTCTTTTGTTCACTAGCCTATTTAAATAAATCACTTTATAAGGTTATCTGAAAACATTGCACTCTTTAAAATATTTCAAAAAAAATAAGTTTTAAAGCATTTCAAATCCATTTCTCTTGACATTAAGAAATTATTCTCCAAAGTAAAAGAAATAAAAATAAAAAATTGTTTATTACTGTTTGCGGACAAAAAGGAGGAGTGGCCAAGACCTGCACAAGTATTCACCTTGCTAGTGTTTGGCATTCTGAAGGTAAAAAAGTTTGCATCGTCGATGCTGATAAAAATAGATCAGCATTAGCATACTCATCAAGAGGTAACCTCCCATTTCCAGTCTTCCCAGTTAGCTCAGCTGCTAAAGCATCAAGATCATCAGAAATCGTAATAACTGATGGACAAGCTAGCAGTGATCAAGAAGAACTAAAACACTTAGCTTATGGTTCAGATTTAGTAATCTTACCTACCACTGCGAAAGCAAGATCAGTAGAGTTAACTGTTGAACTAGCAAATTTATTAAGCGAATTAAAAGTTAACCATGCAGTAGTGATAGTAAAAGTTGATTTTAGACAGCAAAAAGCAGCACAACAAGCTAAAGCAGCTCTAGAGAATTTTGGTTTATATGTTTTTGATAAATTTATACCCTTACTTTCAGCATTCGATAAAGCAGAAGCTTCGGGTAATGCTGTATTTGAAGCTGTAGACGATATAGGTAGATCAGATCCTCGTCGAATGACGGGCTGGTCTGCTTATTGTTCAATTGCCTCACAAATTCCATGCCTGATTTCGAAGCCCTCATCCGACGCCAACAACAACCAACAACCAATCAGCGCTTAAAAGTAGTAGATGCGCCTGATTTTGAGAAAGAAAAAAACGAAGAGACAATAATTACACAATCTGGATTATTCGTTAATTTCTTTGGAGGTTTTATAGGTTCTGTAATTGGAACTGTAACAATACTGTTCCTTTATATTAATGAATATCTACCAATAGATTTACTAAAACTCAAGTAGTATATTCGCTATTAATTTCCACCTTTGGCATTTAGTATATCCACCTTGCTGTAATACGTTGCTATCACTTAAGTGGATTTTTAGAAAATAATCACAGTATTATCACATTCGCAAAAGGTGTGTATTCTTTTAGAGATTTTATATAGTCATATCAAGTGATCCCAAAGATCACAGAAACTACGTCGTATACTCGCTATTCATTTCTATATGAAGATAATCACTATAATTAACTGCGATAACTAAGTTTCATAAGTGAATACAACTGTAAGCACATTGTAAGTGATAGTTGAAAATTAAGTTATTACTAAATTTTTACTTTGCAACTGTAAGCAACAGAACATATAAATTAGATTAACTAATTTATTAATAATGAGGTGGTTCTGATTCTTCTAGAGGGAAATAGGTATCCTCATCATTACCTTTTTTCTTCCTTCTGAAATATTCTTCGGATGGATCTAATCCATCATTATCGTAATCACTTTCTCTTTCCATTAATTCTCTAATACACTTTTTACTTTATCTGAGAATTTTTGTTCTTTATCAGTTCTTGTATTTACTTTCATCGTTGTATAAATTCTTGGAGCACCTTTTGAATGAATTGTTTTATGGCACTTTTTAACACATTCAAATACTTTATCCCAATCTCCCTCTATTGCAGTTCCATTCGCTCCCAATTCATAGTTAAGTCCTTCATTTTTAATAACTTCAATACACTCTTTTATATAAGGAGATAGGGAAGTTCCAACTCCAATAGGGACTAAACATAAGTCAATACTTACAAACATAATTTTTTCCCATTTTGATAAATCTAACCATTCATATCCTAAATGCTAATATCGATAGAATTTAGCGAAGAGAATCAGTATAAGTTTACTAAAAGTAAAATAAGAGGGCATTTGTTTGCCCTCTTCGAGTCTTGTGCACCTCGCTGTCCACAAAGTCGATGAAGTGCTTTTGACTCCTGAATTATTTCTACTCCTAGTGAATGGAAAAAGATAGTCGGTACAACCACAAAGCACTTCTACTCGGGTAATAATACTCTATGAATTTCAAGTTAATAGGAGGACAATATAGATATAGATCTAGGAGGTCTTATGAAACTATTCAATCAATTTAACATTCTTCCAAGATACTTAACTGCGTTTAATTATGCAGGATTAAATCTAAACGAAACCCCAAAAGAACTTGAGAAATGCACCCCTGAGTTTCAAAACTTTTGGGAGAAAGAATGTAGAGAACATCCAACAAATCAAAATTGTTTAATTTACTGCGACTGAGTTATTAATTTTTAGTCTTTATTAAAAAAGGAGGTTTTATGAAACTAACTACTCCATTCACCATTCTCAATCGAACATTCAATGAGATGGATTTAATCAGAGATGCAATGAAGAAAAGAAAATTAGCAACTGAAAGATTGCATGATGATTATAGAAAAATGTTCAAAAACAAAGAACATCCAACCATAGTTAATGGATATGTTTAACCTAGTACGACTAAATTAAATTAGTAATAATAAGTCCTAATTTAATGTAAGCAGACCGTAAGCAACATATTAATTATCTTCAAATCTATTGATATAACTAAGTTTTAGCGTTAAGTTGTATATTCGCTATTTATTTCAACCTTGGGCAAATAGTATATACACCTTGCTGTAATACATTGCTAGCACTTAAGTAAATTTTTAGAAAATAATCACACCATAATCACAGTCGGGAAAATAATAATCACAGTTTTAGATTTTTAAATAAAATTCATTGAAATAATTAAGATTAATTTCTGTGATCTTACGCGTAATCGCAGAATAATCACATTACTACCAAAGGTGGATATTCAGAATTAAGAGGGGGGATGGGAATTTCCTATTACTTAAAAAAAATTTCTTTAATAAAAAAATTGATTTAGGTGATATTTAAAATTTAAAAAGTCTTAAATTAACAAAATTTATATATTTATAAAGTATCCCTACGTATAAAAATTATGCTAAAAACACTAAAGAAAATATTCACTTCGTTATTCAGTTCGACTTTATTAATAACACCCTTATCTTCCTTAGCTGGAGAAGTTTCAACTGCTACATCAGACTTAGGATATTTTGTTTCCTCAGAAAATACAGGTAGCGAAACTCAAGTCCACCTTTATAAATTAGCCGCTGACGGCGCAGCTAGTATTATCATATCCAATATATTTCCTGACTCTACAACAAACTCTTTTAGTGCAACGGACTATACTGTTGATCAACAAAAAGGGAAGATTTATTTTTTAGAGCCACCAAGAAGTGGAAATGCACAAAGAAGAATTAGGATATTTGATATGGATACGAATGCTTTCGAAGGATTTACAAATATCACCAATCTTCCTGGTTCTGGAAGTCCAATGTTTATTGATATACCTGTAAAGATGGAAAATCTTGCAGATAAAAAATGTAATACAACTAGTGCTTCTTGTGGTGCAACTGATACTAAATTCATCTCACTTGGTGGATCTGGTACAGATGAACTCTTAAGAATAGATGATGATGGAATAAGCACAGGGGGAACTAATAGTGCAACTTTGGTAAAAAATAATAGTGATGGTTCAGTTCAAATTGGTGCTGATGGGAATGATGTTGATGTAGTAGCAGACGGATTAAATATAGATGGTCAAGCAATTTTTACTAAAAATTCTGATGGATCAATCCAAATAGGTGCTGATGGAAATGATATTGACATTACTGCTGAAGGATTAAGCATAGATGGTAATCCAATGATTACTAAACAAGCAGATGGGAATATTCATATTGGTAAAAACTCTTTAATTACTCCTGAAGATTATTCAACACTTAGTGATGGGACAAAAGTTCATCATTTATGGGCAGAAGATGATAGTAATAACAAAATTCCAATAAACATTTATGGTAGTAAGTTATTAATTGATGGTGTAGAAGTAATAGCAGGGGATAGCGCACAAGTAACAACAAATAAAAATAATATCTCTACTAATACTTCCAATATTTCTTCTAATACTTCGAACATCAAAAATCTCGGAGAAGGTGTAGCGGGTTCAACAGCACTTACAGCAGCACTAACCGCACTTCCTCAAACATCAAAAGAATCCAAACTAAGTTGTGGCGTTGGAACTGGTGCTTATAGCAGTAGGTATGCTTTAGGTTTTGGTTGTGCTTCTAAAGTAAATGCAAGAGTTGATATAAATGCTGGAGGATCATATGTTTTTGGTGGTTCAAAATCCTATGGAGAAGGCACCTTAGATAATGGGGTTATTAAAGCGGGATTTGTTTTTAAACTAGGTGAATTAAAAAAATCAACTCAAATCAGTATGAAAGAAAAAGAAGAATTGAAGCAAGAAATAAGTGATCTAAAAGCAAACAATATAAACATTATTGTTCAAAATAAAGCACTTTTAGCAAGACTAGAACGACTAGAAAAAGTAGCACTTGGCAAGTCTAAATCTCAAGATTTAGCAACCATAAAACTTCCATAATTGAACTGAAATAATAATCACAGTATTGTCACAGTTGCAAAAGGTGTGTATTCTTTTAGAGATTTTATATAGTCATATCAACTAATCCCAAACATCACATTTTCTACGTCGTATATTCGCTATTGATAAAAACATAAAGGGTAAAAATCAGTCATACCAATTAATTTTAAGGATTTAATTAGTGTCATATTGGTGTCATATTGTAAATGCTACCTAATCAAACCTCTTGATACCACTGAAGCAGTGTCATATTAGTGTCATATCCAACCACTGAGTAAGTAACAATTAACAAAATTAATCACACTAAATAAAGTGGTAACAAAGCAAATTAATTTAACGATACTTTGAGTCAAATTCGCAATAATTAAGTTTTTAAAATACTTCTTTGATAAAACTAGATAAATATATTTTGAAAATGAAAAAGTTATTTTCTATTTTATCTCTGTTAAGTTTATTAATTCCTTTCTTTGAAGTTGCTAAAGCAAATGAATATCAATTTCTTACTTCAACAACCTCAGGAAACACAGTTACATTTTATGGAGTTACATCAAATGGAACATCTACAACATTGAATTCATATAGTGGAAGTGATGTAGGTATACATGCTGATATTGAAGATGGAATTTATGATGAATACAATGGGAAAGTTTATTTTTCTACTTATGAAAAGAACGCCAGCAACGCAAACTCTTCTGAATACCTTCTCGAATACGATTTAAAAAATAATTCGATTACGAAATTAAGTAATGCGCCTACTCAGGATATGATTCTTTATCCAAAAGGCATAAATGAATTAATTAGAACAGATGCATCAACAGGGATTACAAGTATTGGAAAAAATTCCTTGAAAATGAAAGAGACAGCAAATGAGCAACAATTATGGGGAACAAATGCAGATGGAAAAGTAGTACCAATAAATATCACAAATGGAAGCAAATTATTAATTAATGGAAGAGATGTTGAGCAATCTATTAATAATATTGGAGCATTAAGTGCTGCCCTTACAGGTTTACCAACTGTGCCAACTGAAACTACTCTTGCTTGCGGTTTGGGGAGTGGAACCCACGGAGGGGATTTTGCTTTTTCGGGAGGTTGTGCTTCTAAAATAAATGAAAAACTTTCAGTAAATTATGCGGCGTCTATGACTATGCCTGGTCAAGATTATGCTGGGGATTTTGAAGATACTTTTTCTGCACGCGCAGGATTTGTATGGAAATTAGGTAAGGCCATAAAACCAACTCAAATTAGTATGAAAGAGAAAGAAAATTTCAAGAACAAAATTGAATCTCTTGAGGAGAAAAACAAGCAACTATTATCAAGATTAGAAAGACTTGAAAAAATTGCACTTAAGGAAATTAAGTCAAAAGATTTAGCAATCTATAAACTTAAATAAAATTTTTAAAATAAACTTTTTGAAGTTAATAAATTCGTTAAAATCTACTGTCATATTAGTGTCATATCATTTAATTATTCCTTGACTTCGATTCCAGCACAGTCGATCTCAGACTATGTAGTATATTCGCTATTTATTTCAACATACTTTTTAGAAAGATCACATCCCCAAGCTGTGCCTTTGAATTCGCCAGAGTTTAGATTAATCATAATTTGTACAATATCATCTACTAAATATCTACCTTTCATTTTGGACCTAATATAGTCTGTGACTTTTTGCGAATCATATTTATTTAACTTTCCCTTTTCCAAAATCTTATGGTTACCTATATGTAAGTCAACATCATTTAGATTGAATTTAACGCCAGAATTACCTGCAGCAGAAATAATTCTTCCCCAATTAGGATCACAGCCATGTATTGCAGTTTTTACCAATGCAGAATTACATATAGATTTAGCAACGATAATTGCATCATCAGTATTTTTTGTTCCTTGAACTAAAACTTCTAATAAACAATTTGCCCCTTCTCCATCCCTAGCAATATTTTTTGCCAAGTTTTGACATACAATGTCGATTCCTTGTTGAATAATTGGCAAAAATCTTTTATCAATTTTATTTCCTGCATTTATTCCAACAAAAGAATCGTTTGTGCTTGTCTCTCCATCAACTGATATTGCGTTAAAAGATTTTTTTACAGCAATAGAAATCATTTTGTCCCATTCTTTTTTCTCAATACCTGCATCACAGGTCAGGAAAGCGAGCATTGTAGCCATATTGGGATAAATCATTCCTGATCCTTTTGCTAATCCTGCTATTTTTATCTTTCTACCTTGAATAATCGTCTCTATTAAAACTTTTTTCAAAGTCAAATCCGTCGTTAAAATTGCTTCTGCTGCATTTTGAAAGTTATTAACTTTTAAATCACTAACTAAATTCGGTAAATTTTTTACTAAATCTTTTATTTGTATAGGAACACCAATTACACCAGTTGAGCACATTAAAACTTCTTCTTCTTTTATTCCTAAAAGTTCTGCAATCTTTGCCGTAGCAATTTGAAAATGCTGAATTCCAAGATTTCCTGTACATGCATTTGCTTGACCAGAATTAATTAGTATTGCTCGAACAAAACCTGAAGATTTTTTAATCCTTTCCTCACAAATATCGACACAAGAAGCGCGAACTATTGATTGGGTAAACATTCCACTAACAATACTTCCTTCTGGAGCGAGTATAAGTGCTAAATCTTTTTTATTAGAAGCTTTTAATCCAGCCGAAATCCCAGCGAAAAGAAAACCCTTAGGTGTTTCATTACCTTCATCAACAAACGACCAAGTGGAATCAGACTGGCTCAATCTTTTTTTATATTTTTAATTCATACTAACTTCCCTTTAATACTAAAGAAATAGAAAATTAGATTATTATTAAATATATGGATATTCTTCAACAATTAAAAACTAACCAAAGAAGAATTGGTTTAACAGGAGGTATCGCGAGTGGGAAGACAACCATCACAAATTACATTAGAAAACATAACAAAATACCGATATTAGATGCAGATAATTTATCAAGAGAATTAATCAAACCAAACACATATGGATATAAAAAAATTCTAGACTATTTTGGAAATCAAATAATTGATAATACGAACAATTCAAAGAAAGCAATAAACAGAAAACTTTTAAGAAACATAATTTTTAAACATTCAGAAAGTAAAAAATGGATTGAGAAACTACTTCACCCCTTAATTAAAGAAAAAATGATTCAAGAATGCAGTCAATACAAAAATAATCAAACTATAGTAATGGTTATTCCATTATTATTTGAAGCAAAATTTGAAGATATTTGCACTGAAATATGGTTAGTTAAATGCCCTAGAGAACTACAACAAAAAAGACTTATCACACGAGATAAAATTAGCGAAAAAGAAGCATATGAAACCATAAATCTTCAATTAAGTTTTGAAGAAAAAAGTAAACTCTCAGATATTATTTTAGATAATTCAGATGATCAAAATAAATGGATCAATACTATAAGAGAGCTTCTTTGAAGCTTTAGCTATTCAACTTTTCTGCAAGAAGTTTATTTGCAAGTTTAGGGTCAGCCTTACCTTTAGTTCTTTTCATAAGTTGACCAACAAAAAAACCAAGTAATTTAGTTTTACCATTTCTAAATGCTTGCACTTCATTTGGATGTTCAGTAATAAGTTCATTGATTATTGGTAAAATACTTGAAGAATCAGATATCATAGCCAACCCTTTTTTTTCAACTAATTTTTCCGGCGAAATATTTTTTTGAATTAGTTCAGGTAAAATTTCTTTTGCAATTTTTCCACTAATAGCATTTTTTGAAATCATATTAATCATTTCAGCAAGATTTTCGGGACTAAGCTTTAATTCACTAAAACTAAGTTTGTTTGCTTTTAAATAGCCCACAATATCACTTGTTACCCAATTTGAAGCTAGTTTGGCCTCAGCACCATTGGCTACTGTTGCTTCAAAAAAGTTTGCCATATTAATTTCATCAGAAATTACCCTTGCATCATATGCAGACAACCCAAATTCACTTACATATTTATTTCTTTTCTTTGAAGGCAATTCTGGTAATTCTTTAAACCATATTTCTTTTTGGGATTTTGTTATTTCAATTGGTCCTAAGTCAGGATCAGGAAAATATCTATAGTCGCTACTACCTTCTTTTAGTCTCATACTTTTTGTCAATTGCTTAGCTTCATCCCATAGCCTTGTTTCTTGGAAAATTTCTCCTCCATTTTCATAAACTTCTATTTGTCTGGCTATTTCATAATCACAAGCCTTTTGGATTGCAGAAAATGAATTCATATTCTTAATTTCCACTTTGGTACCAAAAGGAGCATTAGGGCCTTTTCTAACTGAAATATTGACATCACATCTTAATGAACCCTCCTGCATATTTCCATCTGATACCCCGAGATATCTAACTGTTCTTCTAATCTCAGAAGCATATTCAGATGCCTCTTTACCTGTCCTAATATCTGGTTTACTTACAATTTCACAAAGTGCTATTCCAGCACGATTGTAATCAACTAAGGAATACTTAGAACCAGCTAATCTATCACTGCCTGAATGAACTAATTTACCGGCGTCTTCTTCCATATGTAGCCTTTCTATACCAATTTTTTTAAAATAAGGTTCTTTGTCTTTTTCTATTATTTCAACTTCTAGCCAGCCATTTTCAGCTAGTGGCTCATCAAATTGTGAAATTTGATAATTTTTTGGCAGATCAGGATAAAAATATTGTTTTCTATCAAATTTACAATGTTCTGCAACATTTAAATTTAATGCTAGAGAAGTTTTTACAGCGTACTCCAGAACAGTCTCATTCAAAACTGGAAGAGTTCCTGGTAACCCACAAACTACAGGATCTATATGCGTATTAGGTGCATCACCAAAAGCTGTTGACGCAGATGTAAATATTTTACTTTTCGTATTAAGCTGTACATGAGTTTCCAAACCAATAACAGCTTCCCAAGATTCAAAATTGTTCATTATTAAAAGTCTCTTTATTAATATTATTGGATATAAAGGAAAAGAGGACCAAAACACAAATAAAAATATTAAATATTAAATGACGCAAGAAACAAAAAATTCAATTTTAATTATTGGCGGTGGACTAATAGGTTTATCTATTGCTTATGAATTTTCTAGAAATAATTTCAAAGTTTTAGTTTTAAGCAAAAACAGAAATGAATCAGCTGGATTTGTTGCTGCAGGAATGTTAGCTACGCATGCCGAAGGGCTCGAAGATGAATTACTAAAATTTGGCCAAAAAAGTCAAAGTCTAATTCCAAAATGGATAAAAAGTATTGAAAAAGATAGTAATATGAAATGCGGTTTAAAACAATGTGGAATAGTAGTTCCTTTTATAAATAAAGAAGATCTTGAAGAGTTTCCTACTTATGAATATGGAAAGTATTTAAATCAGAAAGATCTTCAAACAGAAATTAAGGGAATAAATTCGATTTGGAAACATGGTTTACTTTTTGAACAAGATGGTCAGATAGATAACCGAAGAAGACTGATGCGAGCTCTTGAGAGGGCATGCTCCGTGCATGGAGTCGAATTTCAAGAAGGATCAGAAGTAGAGGATTTGACATTAGAAAAAAACAAAATTACTGGAGCGACAGTTTTATGTGCCACTGGGGAACTAAAAAAAATTACCTGCGAAAAAGCAATTATATGCAGTGGTGCTTGGAGTAAAAAAATTTTTAATAAGATTCCAGTCTTTCCTGTAAAGGGACAAATGCTATCAATACAAGGTCCAACAAATTTCTTGAAAAGAGTTATTTTTGGTCCAAAAACTTATCTAGTTCCTCGTGATGATGGACTTATTATCGTTGGAGCGACAGTTGAAAAAGATTCAAAATTTAATCAGGGTAATACTCCTTATGGAATAAAAGAACTGCAAGAAGGCATTTGCTCTTTATTACCAGAAGCTATTAATTGGCCACAAATGGAACATTGGTGGGGATTTAGACCTTGCACACCAGACCTTAAACCAATAATTGGAAAATCAAAAATTGAAAACCTTTTTATAGCTACAGGACATTATAGAAATGGAGTTTTATTTTCTGCAATAACAAGTGATCTTCTTTTGAAAATAGTTCAAAATAAAATTCTTAAAGAAATAGAAAAAAGCTTTTTAGAAAAATTTAGTTTAGATAGATTTGAGATTTAAATTTTAATTTTCAGATCGCCATTTCGAATCAGAAGTTTCCCACTCACATAATTCCTCATCGTTAAACCATAGATCAATTTCAAATTTTGCAGTATCTTCTCCATCAGAACCATGAATAATATTCCTCCCTATATCAATAGCTAAATCACCTCTAATTGTTCCAGGCTCTGCTTCAAGAGGTTTTGTTGCACCTATTAGTTTTCTAGCACTCAAAATAACTCCTTCGCCTTCCCACACCATTGCTACAACAGGACCACTTGAGATAAAGTCTACTAAATTACCAAAAAAGGGTCTTTCTCTATGTACACCATAATGATTTTGAGCAAGATCTTTTGAAGGGATTAATTGCTTTAATCCAACCAATTTAAATCCTTTTTTTTCAAATCTGCCAATAATCTCAGCAACATATCCTCTTTGAACTCCATCTGGTTTAATTGCAATAAAGGTTCTCTCTTTGGTCATTTAGTTAATAATCACTCTATGTATATTCAACTTTTGGGTGGTAACTTGGCAAGTAATCATTAAAATAAAAGATATTGTTTTGATTTATTTTCAAAAACATTTTAATTATTAAGAAATAAATTGACCAATTTTGAACCAAAAAAATTAAAAAATATTTGGACTATTGAAGATAGTATTTCGACTTACAACATAGACAAATGGGGGGATAAATATTTTTCTATAAATTCCAAAGGAAATATATCAGTAACTAAAGATATAAAATCTGAAAAAAAGATTGATCTTTTCAAGCTTGTCAAAGAACTTAAAAGTAGAGAAATCAATCCTCCATTAATCATAAGATTTAACGATATCTTAAAAGATCGAATAAATGCACTACATGATGCTTTTTCAAAAGCAATAAAAAACTACAAATATAAGAATATCTATCAAGGCGTTTTTCCTGTCAAATGTAATCAACAAAAAAATGTATTGGAAAAGATAATAGAGTTTGGTAGTCAGTGGAATTTTGGTTTAGAAGTAGGAAGTAAATCAGAACTATTAATTGGCCTTGCACTTCTTGAAAACCAAAATTCATTATTGATATGCAACGGATATAAAGATAAAAAATATATTGAGATTGCTACTTTGGCCAGAAAACTCGGTAAAAATCCAATAATAGTTATTGAACAACGAGATGAGGTAAAAAGAATTATTCAAGCAGTTCAAGAACTTAACGCGACTCCATTGATAGGAATTAGAGCAAAGTTATCAAGTAAAAGTAGTGGTAGATGGGGAAAATCTATTGGAGATAATTCCAAATTTGGATTATCAATCCCAGAAATTATGTTGACAATAAAAGAACTTAAAGAAGCAAATCTTATAAACGAAATGAAATTGCTCCATTTTCATATAGGAAGTCAAATAAGTGATATTGCTGTGATCAAAGACGCATTACAAGAAGCGAGTCAAATATATGTTGAACTATGTAAACTAGGAGCCCCAATGCAATATATCGACGTAGGGGGGGGATTAGGGATAGATTTTGATGGAACTAAAACCTCCTCCAACACCTCTACTAATTATTCTCTTCAAAATTATGCTAACGATGTAATTGCAACCATTAAAGATTCATGTGAATTAAATAATATCAAGCATCCAACCATAATCTCAGAAAGTGGAAGAGCAATAATTAGTCATTGTTCAGTTTTAATTTTTAATGTCTTGGGAACTAGCCATGTCAGTTCCAAACTACAAATTATTGATCAAAAAGATCAACAATTAATCATTTCAAATTTACTTGAAACTTTCTATGAATTAAAAAAACTTAAAAATAAAAAAATAAATTTATCTCAAATAATTGAACTATGGAATGATGCAAAAAAGTTTAAAGAAGATTGCTTAGTTGCCTTTAGATTAGGATTTTTAAGTTTAGCAGAAAGAGCTTATGCCGAAGAACTTACCTGGGCTTGCGCACAAGAAATTTCTAATAACCTGAATAATGATGAAATCAATCACCCTGATTTAGCTGAAATTACAGAAACTCTTGCGTCAACTTATTATGCAAATATATCAATCTTTAAATCTATTCCAGATAGCTGGGCAATCAATCAGATATTTCCAATTTTACCAATACATAGGCACTTAGAAGAGCCTTTCTGCAAAGGCAACTTTGCAGATTTAACTTGTGATTCAGATGGGAAACTAAATAATTTTATTGATGATGGAAAAATTAAATCATTACTAAATTTACATAAGCCAGAGCAAGATAAAGATTATCTAATTGGAATTTTTATGACTGGAGCCTATCAAGAAGCATTAGGAAACTTGCACAATTTGTTTGGCAGTACAAACGTTGTTCATATAGATATAAATCAAGATAATTCATATAAGGTCAAAAATATTATTAAAGAGGACAGTAAATCTGAAATTTTACAATTATTAGATTACAGTTCAGCTTCTTTGGTTGAATCTATAAGAATTAATACTGAATCAGCAATTGATCAACAAAAATTAACTATTGAAGAAGCAAGGAAATTAATGGATCAAATCGAAATTAGTCTCAGAAAAAGTAGTTATTTATCAGAATGACTATCTAATGTTTTTTGCAAAAGATTTTTAG
This sequence comes from Prochlorococcus marinus CUG1416, assembly GCF_017695965.1. Lineage (NCBI taxonomy): Bacteria > Bacillati > Cyanobacteriota > Cyanophyceae > Synechococcales > Prochlorococcaceae > Prochlorococcus > Prochlorococcus marinus. The sequence goes on along the minus strand of NZ_JAAORM010000001.1, from coordinate 48,353 downwards.
CATAATCTATAGCATCACTTAACTTATCAATATCTTTGGCACCTGCTTGAGCAAAGTTAGGCTTTCCTCCTCCACCTCCCGAACAAATTCTTGCGATATCATTAATTAATTTACCTGCATGCAATCCTATTTTTACTGCATCATCCCCTAAAGAAACTACAAATAACAACTTTCTATTGTCTGGATTTGGTATTCCTCCAAGAATAACTATTGCTTTATTTCCCAAATGAGATGTTAAATTAAGTGCTGCAGATTGCAAAGAATTCCCATCTAAGCCATCAATCTGATTTACTAAAATTGAAAAAGAATTTACTATTTCTGCAGATGATTTCATAGAAGAGTATTTAAAATATGCAATTTCATCTTTCATTTTTTGTATCTCTTTATTCTTATTAATAAGCTCTGCTTGCAAATTATTAACCCTTTCAAAAAGTTGATTAGGATTTGCTTTTAACAAATCACTTAGTTGATTTACTAAAGCATTTCTATCACTGAAATAGTCTAATGCTGATTGGCCTGATAATGCTTCGATTCTTCTTACTCCGGCTGAGATTCCTTCCTCACTAATTATTTTGAAAGAACCTAATTCAGATGTAGTTTTAACATGTGTGCCACCACAAAGTTCCATTGAAACTCCTGGCACATTAACAACGCGCACTTCATCATCATATTTTTCTCCAAACATGGCCACTGCACCCTTTTCAAGAGCCTCACTCTTAGACATATTTTTTATTTCTAGGATATGATTTTCCATAATCCAAGAGTTAACTAAAGTCTCAATCTTAGAAATTTGATCTTTAGAAATAGGATTTGAAGAATTAAAGTCAAATCTTAATTTATTAAAGGCTACTAATGAACCTTTTTGTCCAACACTTTCATTAACGATTGATTTAAGAGCAGATTGCAATAAATGGGTAGCTGTATGATTTGCAGCAGCCTTAGCTCTATTAGAGGGTTTAACATTAGTCTTAACTTTTTGTCCAATAGTTAATATTCCTTTTTTGATAGTTCCATAATGTAAAAAAACATTTTTCTTTCGAATAACATTATCAACCAAGACCTCTACATCTTTTGAAAATATCGTTCCAATATCACCAACTTGACCGCCAGATTCTCCATAAAAAGTTGTCTGATCAAGAACAATTAAAACTTTCTGACCTTTACTTGCTTGCTTAACTAATGTTGAATCCAAGAATATACCCTTTATTTCAGCTTCCGAAAGAAGTGAATCATAACCATTAAAAACAGTTTTGTTAAAAAGATCTATTTCTCGCTCTAATGATCCCTCTAATGTCAAATCAATATTAGTTGAAGCAGCTTTAGCTCTCTCTTTTTGTGCATTCATTTCTTCTTCAAAACCCTTTACATCTACACTGATACTATTTTCTTCAGCAATTTCTACAGTAAGTTCTAGAGGAAATCCATAAGTATCATAAAGTTCAAAAGCTTTAAAACCAGAAATCAATTTCTGCCCTGAAGAAATTAACTCATCTAGCAATTTCTCTCCTCTTTCAAGAGTTTCCCTAAATCTTACTTCTTCAATTTTTATCTCATTCAAAATTAAATCACTATTATTTTTTAAATCGGGATAATTATTTTGCATTAGATTGATCCCGACAGTAGCAATATGAGGTAAAAATTCATTTGTTATGCCTAATAACCTCCCATGTCTGACCATTCTTCTAATAAGCCGTCTCAGTATATATCCCCTGCCGAGATTACTTGCTGCTACTCCATCAGAAATTAAATGAATAACAGCTCTTGTATGATCTCCAATAATTTTTAAAGAAATTTTGTTTTTATCATCTGAAGAAAAATAATCAATATTTGCAATCTCACAAATTTTTTGAATGATAGGAAAAATTAAATCTGTCTCATAATTATTTTGCTTTTTTTGCAATATTTGAGCCATCCTTTCAAGGCCCATTCCTGTATCAATATTTTTAAATTTTAAATCTGTCAATTTTCCATTAGGATCACGATTATATTGCATAAAAACAAGATTATAAAATTCAATAAAACGATCTCCATCTTCTAAATCAATATTCTGCAGACCTTTTTCAGGATGAAAATCATAATAAAGTTCTGAACAAGGTCCACATGGACCTGTTTTACCAGATGACCAAAAATTATCTTTCTCACCTAGTTTCACTATCCTATCTGGATGAATACCAATTTGATCTCTCCAAATTTTTGCAGACTCTCCGTCTTCGTTAAAAACACTCACAATTATATTTTCAACAGAAAGTTGATAAACATTAGTAACTAATTCCCAAGCCCACTGAATAGCCTCTCGTTTAAAATAATCTCCAAAAGAGAAATTACCAAGCATTTCAAAAAAAGTGTGGTGTCTAGCTGTAACTCCAACGTTTTCTATATCGTTTGTTCTGATGCACTTTTGGCTAGATGTAGCCCTTTTTGATGGTCTTTCTTTTAAACCTAAAAAAACTGGTTTAAAAGGTAGCATTCCAGCAATTGTGAGCATAACCGTAGGGTCATCTGGAATCAAAGATGCACTTGGAATGATTTTATGTAATTTTTCACTGTAAAATTTTAAAAAAGCATTTCTTATCTCATCTCCAGTAACTATTTTTTTAATCAGTTGAGATGTCATTTATCCAGAATAAGAAGAATAAAAATTCAAGAAAAGCGTAATTTCGGTTATTTCGCAAAAATGATCACGCGGATCTATATTCTATATAACTAAAGTTATTTTATAAAGCGAATTATTCTATGATAGCCTCTGCCCAGACAAGTAATTCTAAATTGGCACAAATAAATAACAAGTTGACAGTTCAATCTCAAAACTTCACTGATGATTCTTGTGCCATAAGATCTTTGGATTGGGATCGCAGTAGATTTGATATTGAATTTGGTTTAAGAAATGGAACTACTTACAATAGTTTTATTATTAGAGGCGAAAAAATAGCAATTATTGATACAAGTCATGCAAAGTTCGAAGAATTATGGTTTGAAGAATTACTGAAAAAGGTAAATCCGCAAGAAGTTGATTATCTAATTACAAGCCATACAGAACCTGATCATTCTGGTTTAATAGGTAATCTTATAGAATTAAACCAAAATATCACAATAGTTGGATCAAAATTAGCCCTTAAATTTATTGAAGACCAAATACATATTCCCTTTAAGCGTCTAGAGGTTAAGAGTGGAGAGTTTTTAAATCTCGGAACTAATCCTAAGAGTGGTTTAGAACATAATATTGAATTTATAAGTGCACCAAATTTACATTGGCCAGATACCATATTTTCATATGATCACAGCACACATGTTCTCTATACATGCGATGCATTTGGACTCCATTATTGTTCTGAAGAATTTTTTGACACTGATCAAAAAGAAATATACGATGATTTCCGTTTTTATTACGATTGCCTTATGGGTCCAAACGCTAGAAGCGTTCTGCAGGCAATTAAAAGAATAGATAAGCTACCTGAATTAAAAACAATAGCTGTTGGTCATGGGCCTTTGCTCCATAATCAGGTCAATTTTTGGAAAGGAAAATATCTAGAATGGAGTAGCAATAAAAGCAAAGGTAATGATTTTGTGTCAGTCTGCTATATAAGTGACTATGGTTATTGTGATCGACTAAGTCAAGCGATATCTCATGGAATAAGTAAAGCAGATGCACAGGTTCAATTAATTGATTTAAGATCTTCTGACCCGCAAGAATTAACAAGTTTAATTTCCGAATCAAAAGCATTAGTCATTCCCACATGGCCAGTTGACTCAGATAATGAATTAAAAGAATCCCTCGGTACTTTATTTGCAGCACTAAAACCGAAACAATTTACTGCTGTCTATGATGCATTTGGTGGAAATGATGAACCAATAGATTCCTTAGCAAATAAATTAAGAGAACTTGGTCAAAAAGAAGCTTTCTCCCCTTTAAGAGTTAAAAATATTCCAGATCCCATTGTTTATCAACAATTCGAAGAAGCTGGAACTGACTTGGGTCAATTGATCAATAAAAAGAAGAATATTGCCTCTATGAAGAGCCTTGATTCAAATTTAGATAAAGCGTTAGGTAGATTAAGTGGAGGATTATATGTAGTTACAGCGAGCCAAGGGGAAGGTTCCACATTTAGACAAAGTGCAATGGTCGCAAGTTGGGTTAGTCAAGCAAGCTTTTCTCCACCTGGTATTACAGTTGCAGTAGCAAAAGATAGAGCTATTGAATCATATATGCAAGTTGGGAATGGTTTTGTTGTGAATATCTTGAGAGAAGATAACTATCAAAAAATGTTCAGACATTTTTTAAAAAGATTTGCCCCTGGAGCTGATAGATTTGCAGATGTAGATGTAATTAGCAACATCGCTGAAGGAGGACCAGTTCTCTCAGATTCACTCGCCTTTTTAGATTGTAAAGTTAGTTCCAGAATGGAGACTCCAGACCATTGGATAATTTACGGAATTGTTGAAAACGGTAATGTTTCTGACTTATCATGCAAGACAGCAGTGCATCATAGAAAAGTTGCTAATCACTATTAGAAAATAAGTCTTTAAAATGTCAGATATAAATATAGGCCAACTTGCAGAAAATCAAAACTTATCAGCATTTGAAATTACCGAAAATTTTTCTTGTGTAAGATTCTTAGACCAAAATAAAGAAAGATTTGAACTTGAATTTAACCTTGAAAAAGGAACTTCTTTTAATACTTTTTTCATTAGAAGTCATGAGGAACTTTTTGTTATTCATCCACCTGAGAAACAATATTTAAATTCATTTAATAAAGTAATTTCTAGGTTTTGCGATCAATTTAAATTAGATAAAATCAACTTCATTTCTGGTCATATTAATCCCCAAATTATTGAAACTATAAAAAATATAAGTACCCAATTTCAAAACACAACTATTACTTGCTCTAATCCAGGTTATAAACTTATTAGCGAACTTTGGAATCAAAGAAATCCTACCTTAGAAAACTTTATTGAAATTCAATTACCTGAAATAAACATAATCAAAAAAGAACTTAATTTAGAATTAGATAACATTTCACTAGAGTTAATTCCTATTCCAACAGCACGTTGGCCTGGTGGCCTAATAATTTATGAACGTAATCAAGAAATACTTCTTAGTGAAAAAATTTTCTCTGCACACATTGCGTCTAAATATTGGTCTGAAACAAATCGAGTTAGTACAGAAATTGATAGGAAACATTTTTATGATTGCTTGATGGCACCAATGTCTAATCAAGTGGTATCAATAACTGAAAAAATTGCAGATTATGACATTAAAACTATTGCACCATTACATGGTCCGGCGATCGAATATAGCTTAAAAAGCTTTTTAAATGACTATATTAGATGGGGAGAGAACCTCTCAACAAATAATCCTAAAATCGCTCTGATATATGCAAGTGCCTATGGAAATACAGCCTCAATAGGTGATGCATTGGCTAAAGGGATAAATAGAACCTCAGTAGAAGTTGAAAGTATTAATTGTGAATTTACACCTAATGATGTACTTGTAAAATCTATCCAAAATGCTGATGGATATTTAATAGGCTCACCCACATTGGGTGGTCACGCCCCAACTCCAATAGTTAGTGCATTAGGAACATTATTAGCAGAGGGTAATAGAGATAAGCCAGTTGGAATTTTTGGCAGTTTTGGCTGGAGCGGCGAAGCTATAGATTTACTTGAAACAAAATTAAAAGACGGTGGTTTTAAGTTTAGTTTTGACCCTATAAGGATTAAATTCAGTCCAAATAAACCAAAGATTAAAGAGTTAGAAGAAATAGGAACTCACTTTGGAAGAAAAATTATAAAAAAAGCAAAGAAAAAACCCAGAAAATCAGATACTGGAATGATTACAAGCAAAACGGATCCAAAGCTACAAGCTCTTGGAAGAGTAATTGGTTCACTTTGTGTACTTACAGCCTCTAAAGGCAAAGATGAGAATAATATTAAAGGAGCTATGCTTGCATCTTGGGTTAGTCAAGCAAGTTTTTCTCCGCCCGGGTTAAGTATTGCAGTAGCAAAAGATAGATCGGTAGAGTCTCTTCTGCAAATAGGAGATTCATTCGCATTAAATATTCTTAGTGAAAAAGATTTTAAAGAACCTTTGAAAAGATTCACAAAGCCCTTTGCACCTGGAGAAGATAGATTTGAAGGCATAAATATTGAATTAACTCCTAATGAACAGATAATCATTCCTGAATCGCTCGCATGGTTAGATGCTTCTGTCAAAGAGAGAATGGAATGTGGAGATCATTGGGTAATATACGCCGAAGTACTACACGGTAATATACTAAAATCCAATAGTCTAACGGCAGTTCATCACCGCAAAACAGGTGCTAACTATTAAATTTATGTATCTAATTTATGACTGAAACAAAAGACCTAATAATCATTACGGCTAGTTGTGGTAAAAATCTAGAACTTTCTGAAAAATTTCTTGAAAAAAGTAATGAACTTAAAATAAGGTCTGAAATTTTAGATCTTACCACTCTTGATATTCCATTATTTAATCCAAGAATTCACAGCAAAGAAAATATTCCAAGTGAAATAAAAGAATTAAAAAAAAAGCTTTTCGCAATAGAAAGGTGGGTGATTTGCGCTCCTGAATATAATGGATCTATACCTCCCATTCTCTCGAACTTCATAGCATGGCTCTCTATTTCGGGAGATGACTTTAGAAACTTATTTAATGGTCAACCAATTGCAATTGCAACATTTTCTGGTGGCATAGGGTTAGAACTGCTTACTTCATTACGCATTCAATTAGTGCATTTAGGAAGTCAAGTATTAGGCAGACAACTTTTGTCCTCATATAGTAAACCGATAGATACCAAAACTATTGAAGATATAATTCAAAGACTTTTACAAATGAAAAAATTAAAAACATAAACTTTAAAACCAAAAATTAATATCATTTTTTTTCATTCCAAACTTTTAAAATTTCTCTTGCCATAGGGAGTGCATGTACAGACCCTCCACCTGGAGTATTTTGTGCAAAAGCAACTACAACCAACTCACTCTTTTCCGAAGGAGTAAAGCAAACGAACCAAGCGTGATCTAAGCCACCTTCACCATCTTCAGCAGTTCCTGTTTTACCTGAAACTGGAGGTAAATTTGTAACTCCATAATTAATTGATACCCCCGTTCCAGACTCAACCACTTTTCTAAGGCCACTTTTTATCAATTGAATATTTTTTGGAGCAATGTCAATTTTAATACGTTTTTTATCTAAAAGACTTTCTCCATCTTTTTTAGTTAAATGGGGAGTAATTAGATAACCTCCATTAGCAATCGCTGCATATGCTCTAGCTATTTGAATTGGAGTTACTTGAACGACAAATTGTCCAATAGACATACTCGCAATATCTTCGGGAACCCAGGGAGTTCTACCTGGTTCTCCCCATCCTCTACCATCCTTAGCCCATTGACTATTAGCTACTAAGCCCATGTTTTCTTGTTCAGAAATTTCAATTCCGGATAAAGAATTGAAACCTAGCTTTTTTGAAACCTCATAAATTTCATCAACGCCTACACCATATCCGACTTGATAAAAAAAAGTATTGCTTGAAACTCTTAAAGCATCTTCATAACCTATTACACCAAAGCCTAAATCATTATGTTCTCTAAAACATTGACTACCATAAGTAATACATGGTTTTGTTTCTAGCATTGTATCAATAGGAAATTTTCCACTTTCTAAGCCCGCCAAAGCCGTTACAATTTTCCAAACACTTCCTGGATCATAAGCATTTAATGCTCTATTAAAAAGAGGTTTTTCAGAAGAATTAAATAGCTTATTATATTCTGTCTCAGGCTTAAAATCCTTTGAGAAAAAATTTAAGTCAAAGGTAGGTTTACTTGCCATTGCTCTTATTGCACCATCTCTTGGATCCATCACTATTATCGCTCCAGCTTTTTTGTCTCGCAGTGCTTCCTCCGCAACTAATTGCAAGTTCATATCAATAGTTAATTCAATATCATTACCTTGCCTTGAAGGTTTAATACCCAATGATCTTTGAAATTTGCCTAAAGAATTTACTTCAACCATTTCTCCACCCCATTCACCTCTTATAAAATCTTCATAAACATATTCAATTCCAGTTCTCCCAATTAAGTCATTTAATTTATAACCCTTCTTAGATAAAAAGTTATATTCTGATTCAGTGATTGGCTGACTATAACCAATTACATGAGCAGCAACAGATTGATAGGGATAATTTCTAATTAATTTCGTCGCGATTTCAAAACTAAATAAATTATCATCATTTTCCTTGAATTTGATTAATTGATCAACATTCAAGTCATCAAGAATAGTTACTGAAAGTTTTTGATTTTTTTTACCATCAAAATATTTTTTTTGAATTAAATTACTATCAAGATTTAACAAATCAGAAATACTTGATTTATGGTTTTCCCAACTACTTTCTTTAACAGATTGAGGCTTTATTATTAAAGAATATTTAACTCTACTATCTGCTAAAACATAACCATTTTTATCAAGTATTCTGCCCCGTATTGGTTGAGAAGCAATAAGTCTAATTCTGTTTTCATCAGACATTTTTTTAAAAGATTCATAATTTAAGAGTTGTAAAAAAATCAACCTTAATAAAATCAATAAAAAAGAAATAGAAGAAAAAATCAGTAAGACTAATGGTTGTCTTTTTAATGAAATAAGTTTTTTGTTAGAACTACTTTTTTTCAAAGATATTAAATTTATCTATATATTGTTTTCTCCAATAGAGTAATTGTTGTGCTTATCTCTTTAAGTCTAGTTATTAAATTTTGATAATCAATATCTTGATTATCATGAGTAAACTCATCATTTTGAATATCATTTGAAGTGTATTTTTGATTCATAAAAGTTATATTTTTAAAATTCATTGTTCTATATATTCCAATCTTAAATTAAAAAAAATTTTTATCAAAATAATATTAAGTTAGATACTGAAGAAATAAGATTAACAAATTAATTTAACTGCTCTAAATTTTGTTCAAAATAAGGATTACAACTATTTTTAGATATTCCTAAAGACCAGCCAATGAATGCTGAAATAATTATCGTGACGATTAATGGGAAAATCACTTGTTGAGTATTTTCAAGCATAAGCCATTCCCTCCAACTACTAAAAAACCTTTCTCTTTGAAATTTTCTTTTTTCATTTTCTAATAATCTTGCTTTTTTTGCGAAAGATTTTGTAACCCACTTTTCAAAAGGAATCTTTTTTATAATCGCCATTTTTCTCTCAACTTCTAGTAGCTGACCTGAACTAAGATAAGGGTGAAATGTACTTATCAATTCAAGAGTTTTTAAAAACATCTCAACAGTTGCATCTTTTATAAGCTTTTGCTCATTACTTAACTCAGTCCACTCTATTTCTGGATAAAAGCGATTTCTATTAGGTTGAATTTGATCCTCTGACATTTGACCGGGTTCTCTAAGCCATCTATTGGTATTTTCATCAAATCTACGCCAATACAAAAAAGGATTAATGAAAATTGTTTTACCAGATACTTTGACTACATCTTGTTGAAGATGATTAGTTATCTTTCTTTCAGAGTTTTTCGCTTTTATCAATAGTCTAAATTAATAATCTAATTAAAGATTATCTTTTATTCACTAATTTTCCAGAAATATCAAAAATATTTCCTATGAGTTTTAAGTTATTGATAACTGCCAACGCTTTTTTAAATAATTACAGTATTCACAATTTAATGAAGGTTTGGGGAAAATGTCGGATCGTAATAAATTGACTGTATCGATTATCTTATTTTCTACCCATGATGAAGAACAATTCAATCTAATTAAATGTGCATCAAAATTTAATTGATTATTAAAGGCCTCTTCATTTTTCTTTCCATTAAAATATAAAAGATAAGCTTCATTAGCAACTTGAAAACCGTTTTTTTTAAATAGCCACTGATACATTTCCAATTGTCTCTTATAAGCCTTTGCATATTCGTATTTATTAAAAGTCTCGGACCAATCAAAATTATTTCTAGATGTTGCTTTTACATCAACTATGATAAGCTCACCATTTTTTTTCTGCCAAATATCATCCACAGCTCCACCAAAATCATAATTATGTTCTATTGACTTATATCTTATACCTTGGAAATTACTTCTCCAACGTTCTAAATCTTTGTGTTTGAAAGGAATAGCATCAAGACCATGTTCAATAATTAAAGGATGAGGCTCCTGAATTCTTCTGTAATAATCAAATTCATTTTTACATAAATTATCTACAGCTATATTTAAGGTGAATGGTAATGATGGTGGTTTTATTTTATATTTTTTATCAAGTACGCAACATCTTGGGCAACTAAGATATTTTTCAACAGTAGTTCTACTTAATTTAATAATACCGCTCATCACTTTTTACATATCATCTTATAAAAAAAAGCTATTTTGAATAACTATGAAAATAGAAAATTTCTTTTGCTCATTCAAAATAATAGTGGTTAAAATCTAAATCGTTTGAAACTTTGATAAAAGATTATATTAATTTTAAAATGACAAATTTTATTTAAATTTAGCTTATTTTTTATCTTATTTAGATCCTTGACACGCAGAAAAGAGATAGTTATCTGAATCTAAGTACTTTAATAATCATGTTTCCAGAAGGAACTTTTATTAACGAAAAGAATGATAATCTCATAGTTTTCGAAAAAGACTTGAAAAATCCTGAATATGAAGGCTTTGTTTGCTTTTGGGAAATTAAAGATATTGAGTGTAAGCAGTTAAGATTTAAAAAAAGACTTAGTAAATTAAAAGCTTCTAAAAAGTATCATAATCTTTTAAGAGAGGGTTAGATTCTCCTTAAAACGGATAAACTAGTTGCATAGGAAAACATTAATAAATAAACTCCAATTATTCCCACTCAATAGTTCCTCAAAAAAGGTCAATAAAAAAGACAGTTATATCAATGGGTTTAAGTTAATTATAACACAAATTTTTCCACGTAAAACCTACGTTGAATCATCATTTTTTTATCAAATTCTTTAATTGTTCTAAATCACTAGAGTCTTTTAGTTTATGAATCATTCGATGACAATTTGAACATAAAACAGCAAAATCTTTCTTAGTTAATTTTCTAGTCTCACCCTTTTTTAATTCCGACATTGGAACTAAATGATGTGCTTCAATATATTCTTTACCGATATCTCCATAAATTTTTTGAAAATCAAAATTGCAACTTTGACAAACAAATCCAAGTTCTTTTTTAATTTTTTTTATTTGAGCACTGCTTGGTCTTTCAATTAAATAATGAACTTTTTTCTTATATGTTTCTTCAATAGTGATATTCTCATTTTGTTCTTCACCAATTAAAAAATTATCACTATCTCTACCCCCTCGAAAAAATAATGTTTCATAAGCATCAAGCATATTATGAAGATTACCCACTAACTCTTCTTCGCTTGGTAGGTCTGCAGCATCATATTCAATATGGTAAACATGACCACTCTTGTAATTTAAACGCCCATTAATTTCAATTTTTGGTTTAGATGAAGAAAAGAAACTTTTAAATTCAGAAATTTTCATACGCATTATCTCTGCCTGTTTATCTAAATTTTGATTTGAATCCTTCCCATACTCTTTCTCTGCTTCCTGAAAACTTTGCCCTAAACCTAATATGATTTTATTACTTGAATTTGGAATTAAATAAACAGGATAATAACCTTGACTTGCTTTATCCGTAATAGAACAATTATAAATTGCTACCCATGGAATATCTGCCCATCTTCCTCTACCAGCAGAACCTTCAACTTTATAATCTTCAAAATGATTTGGCAAAAGTGATTCTATTATTTTCCTACCGTCTTCCCTAATAGAAATCGCTAAAGGATGACCTTTATAAAAACTAGGGATACCATCTTTTAATCCTTGAGATGTATTTTTTAGGAATTCTCTTAGCATTTAAATCTAAAGGATACTAATCTGATGCTCACAGAATACCAAAATTACTCGTGAAACCCACGTGAAACCATTTTTTTTTAGTCTATAACTAGGTTTATGACCTACTTTTCATTCCCACTCAATAGTTCCAGGAGGTTTACTTGTAATATCATAAACAACTCTATTAACTGAAACTACTTCATTTACGATTCTATTTGAGATTCTCTCCAAAATTTGAAAAGGTATTTTTGACCAGTCTGCTGTCATACCATCTTCACTAGATACACAGCGTAAAACTATTGGCCATGCATAAGTTCTTTTATCACCCATAACTCCTACAGTTTTAACAGGTAACAATACTGCAAAAGCTTGCCAAATATCATTATAAAGTCCTGCTTTTTTAATTTCATCTCTCACTATCCAGTCTGCATCTCTTAAACAATCTAGTTTTTCATTGGTCACTTCACCCAAAATTCTTATTGCTAATCCTGGTCCTGGAAATGGATGTCTTTTGATGATTTCATCAGGCAAACCTAAAGCAGCTCCCAATTTTCGAACTTCATCTTTAAAAAGTTTTCTTAATGGTTCAACTAATTTAAACTGTAAATCTTTTGGTAATCCGCCCACATTGTGGTGACTCTTGATTTTGACCGCTATTCTCTCACCTGTCTTGGGATCAATATTAGTACCAGCACTTTCAATAACATCAGGATAGAGAGTACCTTGAGCTAAGTACTGAAAAGGTCCCAATCTATTACTTTCTTCTTCAAATACTCTAATAAATTCTTCGCCAATAATTTTCCTTTTTTGTTCTGGATCAGTAATCCCTTTTAATTTGGCAATGAACCTTTCCCTAGCATTAATATATTCAACCTTTATATGAAATTTCTTATCAAAAAAATTCATTAAAAATTCCGGTTCACCTTTTCTCATAAACCCTTGATCTATAAACATGCATGTAAGCTGATCTCCAATTGCTTTATTAAGTAGAAAAGCAAGAGTTGACGAATCAACTCCTCCTGACAAGGCAAGCAAAACTTTCTTATTACCAACTTGCTCTCTTATCCTGGGAATTGTCTCCTCTAAAAAAGTTTCGGTTGTCCAATCAACCGGACAACTAGAAATTTTATAGACAAAATTCTTAATTACCGTCATCCCGAACTCTGAATGAATAACTTCAGGATGAAATTGTACGCCAAATAATTTCTTTCTATCATTTGAAATTGCTGCATGGAGTGTATTCTCGGTATGAGCAATTTTATTGAATCCATCAGGCAAAAAGTTAATTGAATCGCCATGACTCATCCACATTATAGAGTTATCTTTTACATCAGAAAGGAGTTCAGATTCTAAATCTATATTTATTGGTGCTCTCCCATACTCAGCTTTTTTTGTGGCTGAAGTAACGGATCCTCCAAGTTCTTTAACCATTAATTGCATTCCATAGCATATGCCAAGAATAGGGATTCCTAAATCAAAAATTTTTTCATTGCATTTAGGCGCATTTTGGTCATATACAGAATTTGGCCCTCCACTCAAAATTATCCCTTTAGGATTAATATCATTAATTTCCTCAATTGAAATACAGTTACTTACTACAAGAGAATAAACATTAGTTTCTCTGATTCTTCTTGCAATCAATTCAGAATATTGAGATCCGAAATCTAAAATTAATATTGAAGGATCTCGTTCTTTTTTTAAAGATGTTTGACTCATGTATAAAAGTTAGCTCAATTTATTTACAAAAGCATAATCAACTAAAAATTCATCTTATTTAAAATAAGAAATATAATCATTACCGTTAGTACCCGACCACCTTATTTGCCTTTTTCTATCAAAAAGGATTGCTGCAATTTTCATATCTGTTTTTACATACCTATTAACATATGCAAAAGAACGCTTTTCAATCGTATTAGATAAATTGTGGAATAATTTTTCAGCTATATATTGATTAAATCTTTCAAGCACTAATAAGGCATCTTCAAGAGTATTTAAGGTAGACAAGTTAACTATTAATTCAGGTGGTAAATTTTCTTGAACGGCTAAATAAACAAGAATCTCGATTCTTCCATCAGCTATATGATTATGTGTATGAAAAATACCGCCTGCTAATTTAATTAATTTTCCGTGATAACCAAAAAGAATCACAGTTTTAACTTTTTTTATTGCAGCATCAACTATTAGCGGCCCTAACCAGTTACCAACTTTTATAATTGGCAACTTAACATTACAAGTTTTTGCCAAATTTAGGCCATTTTCACCAATAACAAAAACAACTTTCCCTTTAAAATCATTTTTAATTAACTTTGCTAGCTCCGTTTTAGCCTCTTCTAATTGATCAGGTGAAGCACTCGAATAAGTCTCAGCAGAAGTTCCAATAATAGATAATCCATCTACAATTCCAAATGACTTATTACTAGTTCTTTCCGCTAAAAACTCCCCATTTGGGAAAATAATTTCTAAATTTAAATTAAAACCTTCTGGAATAATATCCAATAAATTATCATATAAAAGTTCTTTAGCAAAATTAGAAATGCATATCTCTGATGTATTCTCTTTGATACCTACACCAGATCCTGCAATAATATTTATTGGATTTCTTTGAACAAGATTATTCAAAGAAATTTTTTCTAAAGAGGCTATTGTCCATATTTCTAAGTTTTGTGTAATGTCAAGATCTAATCCAGACTTTGCAAAGGAAATTCCTAAAGCATGTGAGTCACCTTTAATTAAACCAACAGAATGAATCTCGATTTTTATTTCTTTTTTTTCATTAGGGATTTTTATTAGTTCATAATTATCAAATGGAAACCCTACTAGTTTTTTTAATGCTGACCTAGAAGCACCAGCAACCCACAAAGGTAAAGAAAATCCTTTTTTCAAATCAAGTAATTGAAAAATATATAATGAGAACTAATCTAAGAATGACCTATTTAACAAAAAGTGGCCATACAACAAAAATTATCATTGATGATTCCTGGACCCACACCAGTTCCAGAAAAAGTTTTACAAGCATTAAGTAAGCATCCAATCGGCCATCGCAGTAAAGAATTCCAAGAGCTCGTAGAAAGTACCACTAAAAATTTACAGTGGCTTCATCAAACTCAAAATGATGTTCTAACAATTACTGGTAGTGGAACTGCCGCAATGGAAGCTGGAATAATAAATACTTTAAGTAAAGGTGATAAAGTAATTTGTGGAGAAAATGGAAAATTCGGCGAAAGATGGGTAAAAGTTGCTAAGACATTTGGGTTAGACGTAATAAAAATTGATTCCGAATGGGGTACTCCCCTTAATCCAGAAGAATTCAAAAAAATATTAGAAGAAGATAAACAAAAAGCAATAAAAGCAGTTATCTTAACTCATTCTGAAACTTCAACAGGTGTCATTAATGATCTAGAAACCATAAGCTCATATATTCGGGAACACAATACAGCATTATCTATTGTTGACTGCGTCACAAGTCTTGGGGCGTGCAATGTACCCGTAGATGAATGGCAATTAGATGTCGTTGCTTCAGGATCACAAAAAGGATATATGATTCCCCCAGGCCTAAGTTTTATAGCAATGAGCCAAAAAGCATGGGAAGCTACAGAAAAATCTGATTTACCAAAATTTTATTTAAATTTAAAATCCTACAAAAAGAGTCTTGTAAGTAACAGTAATCCATATACTCCAGCAGTTAATTTGGTTTTTGCTTTAGATGAAGCTTTAAATATGATGCGAGAAGAAGGTTTAAAAAACATTTTCTCTAGGCATAATAAACATAAATTAGCAATGAGCAATGCAGTAAAAGCTTTAAATCTAAAATTATTTGCTGATGAAAAATGTTTAAGCCCTTCGATTACTGCAATAAAGACTGAAGGAATGGATGCTGAAGAATTTAGAAAGACAATAAGAAATAAGTTTGATATCCTACTTGCTGGTGGCCAAGATCACTTGAAGGGAAGAATATTTAGGGTCGGACATTTAGGGTATGTAAATGACAGGGATATCATTACAGTAATTTCTGCTATCAGTAATTCACTTCTTGATCTGGGAAAAATCACTGTTCAAGAAGCTGGTGAAGCATTAGTAGTGGCATCTAAATTTCTTGAGACAAAATGAGTTAAGTCCCTGGTTCTTCAACATTTCCGCCTAATTCAACTATCTTTTTTCGAAGAACTAATGATTTTTTTTTATCTCCGTTAGTTTGAGCTATTGCAAGAGCAAACTCTAATTTTTCAAGCTGGTGGCCACCCTCAAAAAAAGATAATTTTTTCTTTATGAGGCTTCTATTTGCTTTGTATGAAATTTGAGAAGACATAAAATTCATGCTTTAAATTATATTATGCCAACAAAAGGGGACATTATGAGAGGAAAGCAAAAATATAATTTGAGTATAAACCCAATCAAAAATAAATTTTTCTAATATTATGTCCAAACATCTTTAAAATTCATGTCAAACATAAATCTAATCTATTACCTAATAGCAGGGGGGATTTTTGGAGCATTAGCTCTAAAAACGGGTATCCCTGCGGCTCCTCTTGCAGGCGCTTTAATAGGCGCAAGCATACTGAGTATCAGTGGAAAGGTCGATGTAGCAGATTGGCCAATTGGTACAAGAACAATATTAGAAATTGGAATTGGAACAGTTATTGGTACATCCTTAACTCAAGACTCATTAGTTGATCTTCAAAGCTTATGGAAGCCTGCCATTTTAATAACTTTTACTTTAGTTATTACAGGATTGGTAATTGGCTTATGGACAAGCAGATTACTTAATATAGATGTGATAACAACAATTCTTGGAGCTGCACCAGGAGGTATTAGCGGGATGAGTCTTGTAGGTTCTGAATATGGAGTTGGAGCTGCAGTCGCTACATTACACGCAGTTAGATTGATTACTGTGCTACTAATTCTTCCTTTAGTTGTGAAATGCTTGAACTTATTTGGAGTAATAAAATCTTAATTATCTATAGACATATTTTTAATAAAAGATATTTTTAAATAGGAGGAAAACTTAAATGAAAGGATTTAAAAAAAAATTAATTTTTTTAACCCTAGGGATAATATCTCCCATATCAATCCAAACATTAAAAGTTAATGCAGGATCATTTGGAGCAGAAATTTTCTGTACTATGAGAGATGGTGGTAATGATCATGAAAGTAGTTGGGATGCAGCATATACATATATAAAAAAGCAAAAAGGAGGAATTTTCAAAGTCTCACCTAAACAAGCAGCAGCACAAATTACTGAATCAGTAATTAGAGATAGAGAAACCTTCAGCTATTGTGTTGAATATCTAGATCAACTTCATCCAAATAGAAAACTAATAAGAGATATACAAAACGAAGAAGAAAGAAAAGAAAAAGAAGCTCAACAGAGAGAAAAAAATAAGAAAAGGTTAGAAAAAGAATTAGAAGAAGCTAATGAAGAATATTCAGAAGAGACAATTGAAAGATACAGCTATTAATTAAAGCTCTGCTTTTTTTTAATTTTTTAATTAGATATGTAGTAAATTTTATTTTGTATCTACCAACACTAAATTATATTTTTATGGTCGAATTTCAGCTAAAAAATAATAAATAAATATTGACTTTTGATATATTCAAGCCATTATTTATTTAATTAAATAGTCTGAATGCATATTAATGATGCGGTATTTTTAGAGGATTTATGTCCTAAGTTCAGATTTAGACAATGGCGAAAGTCAATTCATAGATTTACAGGAAAAAGTTGTATATATTGCGGGAAACCATCTGAATCAATTGACCATGTTTTACCACGTAGCCAAGGTGGCTTAAGTACGACAGAAAACTGTGTACCTGCATGTCTTTCTTGTAACGGGGACAAATCAGATGAAAATGCTTTGTATTGGTATAGAAGACAAAAATTTTATGATCCTAGAAGAGCAATGGCTATTAGAGCTTGGTTAGAAGGAGATTTAAGATTAGCTATAAGATTATTGCAATGGGCTAATCCTAATTTTCAGGTTAGTAATAAGAATTACGAAATAGACGAAACAAATTATAAAGCAGCTTGACTACCAAACATTACACAATTTCCTAGAATTATAGCTTTCACATATGTTTTCCAATTCTCTTGGAGATTCTGGGAATATTAAAAATGTAGACAATAAAATAAGGACAACAAATAATTTTTGGTAGAATTTAATATTAACTAAACCTATTTCTTTTTCTTTAAAAAGAGTATAACTTTTTGCAGCAGCAAAAGTTTTTGATTTTAAATCAGGTTTAACAGCTATCTTCATCATTTAATAATACATATGTACTACTTTAATGCCATATGAAGAATTTAGCAAGTTTACTAGAAAATAAAAATAAATTTTTAATCTTAGGATGTGGTTTTAGCGGTAGTTTTTTTGCAAAAACCATAAGAAAATTAGGCTGTACTGCTTTGACAAGTTCAAGATCTGAAAACAGAGATCCAAATAGTTTTGTGTTTAACAGTGAAAATAATATAGTTCCTGATAAAAAAATTTTTGATGGAGTCACGCATATTCTTAGTTGCATACCTCCCGACAAAAATGGCAATGATCCAGTATTAGGAAGTCTGCAAAGTACACTACAAAGTTTATCCCTTGAGTGGGTTGGATATTTATCTACAACAGGAGTTTATGGAAATACTGAAGGGGATTGGGTTTCTGAGACATATCAAACTAATCCTTTACAAAAAAGAAGTCATAATAGATTAAATTGCGAAAAAGAATGGATTGAATCTGGTTTGCCAGTACAAATTTTTAGGTTGCCCGGTATTTATGGACCTGGAAGATCCACTTTTGAAGCAATCAGAAATCAAAAAATTCGCGTTATCTCTAAAAAAAATCAAGTATTTTCAAGAATTCATGTTGCTGATATTACAAATGCAATTATTTATATTTTACAAAATAAAGATTCTTTAAAGTTTCACCAAATTATTAATATTGCAGATGATGAACCCTGTTCTCAAATAGAAGTGATTCAATTTTGTTACGATCTTCTTGGTTTAGAAATGCCAAAGCCAATATTATTTGAAGATGCAAAACAGAAATTGTCACCTATAGCTCAATCGTTTTGGATGGAAAATAGAAGAGTTTCTAATAAACTATTATGCGAAACACTTGGATATAAACTAATTTATAAAAACTATAAATTAGGCTTGAAAAACTGCTTTTTAAATAGTTAAACAAATAAATTAACACTCTTTATGAATATTAAAAATTCTAAGAATACACTTAAAATTGTATTAAGCGTCGGAGATGAATCCGGTATAGGACCTGAAATAATTTTAAAAGCTCTTTATTCTCATGAGATACAAGAAAATATTGAGTTTATATTAGTTGGTTCAAAAAAAAATCTACAAAATACATATACACATCTTAGAGGTCTAGGATTGGAAAACCTCGCAAATCCTAATGATTTACAAATCCATGATCTCAAAATTTCTTCATCTGATAATGAATCTAAATCAGGTTATGGTGATTCAAGTTTCTATTACTTAACAAAAGCAATTGAAATTGTAAAACAATATCCTAATTCAGCACTTGTGACTGGCCCAATTTGCAAGAAATCATGGTCTCTAGCTGGTCATCACTTCTCCGGGCAGACTGAAGTATTAGCAAAATCATGTGGAGTAAAAAATGTTGGTATGTTATTCACAGCTAAATCACCAATTACAGGTTGGAGATTCAATACCTTACTAGCTACAACCCACATAGCACTTTATGAGGTACCAAAAAGCCTAAATACACAATTAATTCACGCTAAATTAGATCTTTTCAAGGAGTTTTGTATGACATATACTGAGAAACCTACTTTAAAAGTTGCTGGATTAAACCCTCATGCTGGCGAAGAAGGTATTTTGGGTAATGAAGAAATAGATTGGCTTAATGATGCATTGATTGCTTGGAATGAAAATAATAGAGATATTAAATTAATAGGCCCATTATCACCAGATAGTTGCTGGAATTCTGCCGCCAAAGCTTGGAGACAAAAAGATACTGAAAAACATGATGGCATTCTTGCTATGTATCATGATCAAGGATTAATACCAATGAAGGTTATAGCTCTTAATTACTCAGTCAACACAACAATAGGTTTACCTTTTATAAGAACATCTCCAGATCATGGAACGGGATTTGACATTGCTGGCAAAGGAATAGCTCAATCTCAAAGCATGATTGAGGCTATAAAGGCTGCCATAGAAATGACTAAAAATTCAAGACTGCTTAACACGCATTAAAACTTGACCAAATTCAACTGGCGTTCCATTTTCAACAAGAATCTCTACTATTTCAGCGTTAAATTCAGATTCTATTTCATTCATTAATTTCATAGCTTCCAAAATACAAATAGTTTGACCGACCTTAACTTTATTTCCTACTTCAACGAATGGGTCCTCCCCTGGGGCTGCAGCCCTATAAAAGGTTCCAACCATAGGAGAAGTTACTTCAGTAAGGTCTGAGCGTCCAGGAGGGGCTACTTGAGTCGTCTCAGGCTCATTAACTAATGAGGCATTATCATTGATGGCTTTTTGATTAGCAATTGTTTGCCTATCATATGAATTATTAGGAACTGAATTATTAGTAAATTGGTTCTGATTAAATAAATTCCGTTTTATTTCAAGTTTAAAATCTTCTCCCTCCAGTGAGAATTCTTGAATATCGCTTGTTGAGATTTTCTCTATTAAGCGATTTAAGTCTTCATGATCTAATTTCATAGCCATTAATTTTCACGTCCAAGATAACTATCGTTACGAGTATCAACTTTAATCATTTCTCCAACAGAAATAAATAAAGGAACCATAACTTGAGCACCTGTTTCTAGAATAGCTGGTTTCGTGCCCCCACTGGCAGTATCGCCTTTAACTCCAGGATCAGTCTCTGTAACTTTTAAAGTAATAGATATTGGAAGTTCCACTTCTAAAACTTTACCATTATAGAAAATAACATTAACCTCCATTCCTTCTTTCAAATACTTTGCGCCTTTACCTATTTGTTCAACGGATAGTCTTGTCTCTTCAAAACTTGTCATATCCATAAAAACATAATCTCCAGACTCCACATAAGTGTGTTGGAGGTTAGACTTCTCAAGGATAGCCTGCTGTACTGATTCTCCGGCTCGAAAAGTTTTTTCAACCACGTTGCCGCTTTGAACTGATTTTAATTTTGTTCGCACGAACGCAGAACCCTTACCAGGCTTGACATGTAGGAACTCTACAACACGCCAAACTTGTCCATCCAATTCGATGGTGGTACCTGTGCGAAAATCGTTACTGGAAATCATTCCTGTATTACATCCCCAAGGATCATAAACCTGCAAGAGTGCTATGCAAAAATTCTTATCAAATCAGAACAAACTTTTCTTATTTATTTCAATCATAATTTTACAGGTTTTTCTTTTCAAACCGATTCAAGTTCTAGCCGATTTACCGACTGGAAATGCGGTAAAAGACCCTAACGCAATCCTAAGAAACGCTCTCCCTATCAAGCAAGTTGAGTTGCAAGAAATTCAACACAAATTAGAAGAAACTAGCAACCTTGTAAGAGGAGGAAGATGGCCCGCTATTACTAAAACTGTTACAAAATGTCAATCTTTACTAAAAAAATACCAAATTAAAATTATTCAAGAATTACCAAATGAAAAACAGAAAATTGCTGAAAAAACATTTTTAAAGCTTAAAGACAATTTTGATAACCTTCAAAATTATGCTAAATCAAAGGATAAGTACTCATTTGTGACAACCCGAAAAGAGGCTTTAGATAAACTAGGTGGATTAGAAGAATATTTTCTACCGAATCAATTTCCACACTCTATCCCTGAAGAATTTGCTAATCTACCAAGATTATTAGGAAGAGCAAAAGTAAATATCAAAACCTCCAAAGGAGATATGCAAGCTATTGTAGATGGATTTAACGCCCCGCTTACTGCAGGCGCATTTATAGATTTATCTTCAAAAAACTTCTATAAGGATTTACCTATTAATAGAGCAGAAGAATTTTTTGTTCTGCAAACAGGTGATCCAATTGGCGAAGCAATTGGATACATAGATCCTGATACAAATAAAGAACGTCACGTTCCTCTAGAAATAAGAATTCCTGATGAAGAGGATACTTTTTATAATCAAACTTTTGAAGATTTAGGCCTTTACACAGAGACACCAACATTACCTTTTGCAACAATGGGAACTCTAGGTTGGTCTCACTCTAGTACCGCAGTTGATGATGGCTCATCGCAATTTTTCTTCTTTTTATATGAAGCAGAGTTAAATCCAGCAGGTCGAAATTTAATTGACGGAAGGAATGCTGCCTTTGGCTACGTCATAGATGGTTTTGATGTATTAGAAGAGCTAACTAAAGATGACATAATTATCTCCATTGATGTTTTAGAAGGGATTGAAAACCTAAAATTAAATGCATAAAGAATTACTAGAAGATATAGGAGAAAAAGAATTAATAAATAGGCTTGGAAAATTCATGCCTAAAGATCAAATTGCAGATGATTGCGCTTTAATCAAAACTAAGAATAATAAATTACTTGTTAATAATGATTCATTAGTAGAAAATGTTCATTTCAATGACATTACTATTTGCGCTCAAGACCTTGGATGGAAAGCAGTTGTCAGTAACATCTCTGACTTATTATCCAGTGGTAGCAAGAAAACGATAGGAATTACAATAAGTCTAATTCTACCTTCTAAAACTGAGTGGGTTTGGGTAGAAGAGTTATATAAAGGCATGAATAAAGCTTTAAAAGAATATGGTGGGATAATTCTTGGAGGCGATTGCTCTATGGGGAATGAAAAAGTTATCTCAATTACAGCACTAGGCATTCAAGGAGAACTTGCATTGCGAAGAGACGCATGTAAACCAGGTGAAATTATCTTAACTACAGGAATTCATGGTCTTAGCAAACTAGGATTTATGATGCAAAGTAAAATTAATTTTCATAATGATGTGTCTCTTAATGAAAGATTAATCAGTAAATCAATTAAACATTTTTGTCGGCCTCAAGTTAACCCAAATTTTCTAAAAAATCTTCTTAAAACTCGCTCCAATAAAAAAATAAATAAAATTGGATGTACTGATAGTAGTGATGGTCTATTTCAAGCCGTACAAGATTTAGCAATCGCTAGCAACTGTCAAGCAATTATTAATTACGAAAAAATACCAAAAGACAAGGACTGGCCAAAAGGGGTGAAATGGGATGAATTTTATTTTTTTGGAGGTGAAGATTACGAATTAGTATTCTCTCTGCCCAAAAAATGGGCGAGGAATTTATCTAAACTAGATAAAAATATTAACGAAATTGGCTTCTTTACCGATGGTGAACCATCAATAAAATTTAAAGATAATGAAAAAGTTAAATTATTAAACAATACTCCTTTCAAACACTTTTAATTATTCCCACTTTTTAGCAACAATCTCAGCTAAATCTACAACCCTCTGACTATAACCCCACTCATTGTCATACCATGCAAGGACCTTAACAAGGTTATCACCAATACACATAGTAAGATCACTATCTACGATTGATGATTCATTAGTGCCTGCATAATCGCTTGACACTAATGGTTCATCACCGTACTTAATAATTCCCTTCATTGAACCTAAAGAAGCATCTTTAAGAGCATGATTGACCTCCTCGCTTGTGACAGATTTAGAAGATTCGAAGACGAAGTCTACCGCTGAGACGTTAGGTGTTGGAACTCTCATTGCAATCCCTGTCAATTTGCCTTTCATTTCTGGGTAAACCAGTGCTACTGCTTTAGCAGCACCAGTAGAAGTGGGAACAATATTGGTAGCAGCGGCTCTAGCCCTTCTTAAATCTCTATGACTATTATCAAGAATTCTTTGATCACCTGTGTAACTATGTATCGTAGTCATCAAACCTTTATTAATTCCAAAAGTTTGATCTAAAACTTTAACTACTGGAGCTAAACAGTTTGTAGTACAACTAGCATTACTCAAAATATCATAATCTTTGTGGTTGTATGTATCAGCATTAACTCCAACTACATAGGTCCCAACTCCAGGACCTTTACCAGGCGCAGTTAAGATAACTTTTTTTGCTCCTACTTCCAAGTGCTTACTTGCCCCAACATCAGTATTGAAAACTCCAGTTGATTCAATAACCAAATCTACACCCCATTCTTTCCAAGGGAGATTCATTGGATTTCTGTCGGAAAAACATTTAATTGTTTTGTTATTGATTACAAAAGTGTCATCAGTATATTGAATATCAACGCCATCAAGTTTACCCAGTACTGAATCGTATTTTAAAAGATGAGCGTTTGTCTTAGGATCTGAAGTAACATTAATACCAACTACTTCAATATTGGTGTAAGCACCTCTACTAAGCCAACAGCGCATAAAGTTTCTACCAATTCTGCCAAAGCCGTTAATTGCAACACGCAAAGTCATAACTAAAAATTTCTAAAAGATTAACCTAAGTTGCTGATCATACTGAATTTTGTGCAATAACGTAAGGTTTTTTTGATTTATTAAGCAAATAAGTCTAGTTTTGTATTAATTCGAGAAAAAAAACATTTTTTTTTAAGAAAAAATACCAAAATTTTGGTAAGAAGTTATTTTGATTTAAGTAAAAGATAAACATTGAATAACGAATTACTTCAGAAACTTCATTTTCATTTTATTGGAGTAGGAGGCATTGGAATGTCTGGATTAGCAATGGGTTTACGGAAGAAAGGTTGTTCAGTTTCAGGATCGGATTTAGTTAAAAACAATGAGACTAATAAACTAGAACATTTAGGAGCAGTTATCTTTAATTCTCAAAGTCAACAAAATGTTGAATTTATAACTTCAAAATTTAACAACAAATTGATTAATTTTGTTGTAAGCTCTGCCATCAAACCAGAAAATGAAGAATTATCGTACTGTAGAAAAAAAAATTTTACAATAAAACATCGTTCAGATATCCTTTCAATGTTAATGCAATCTTATACGGCATTAGCAGTAGCTGGCAGCCATGGCAAAACATCAACCAGTACATTTCTTTCTACACTACTGGAATTATGTACGCATAACTCTTCTTCAATAACAGGAGGAATAATCCCTATCTACAACTCTAATTGCCATTTAGAAAATACAAAATTCTTAGTGGCAGAAGTCGATGAATCAGATGGGACACTAGATAAATACAAATCTGATATTGGAATAATCAATAACATTGATTTTGATCATTGCGATCATTTTTCTAATATAGGTGAAGTCATATCTTCTTTTAAAGATTTCGCTACAAATTCTAAGAAATTATTACTTAATTTTGATTGTGAAACCACAAGAAATAATTTTTATTCTGATAATCAGTGGTCAAACACTACAGCAAACAACGTAGCATATGCTTTAATCCCGACTGAAATTAATGAAGATCATACGATTGGGGAATATTATGAAAATGGAAATTTTATTAGTAGTTTAAATATTCCAATTCCAGGATTACATAACTTATCGAATATCACTGCTGCATTGGCAGCTTCAAGAATGATCGGTGTAGATTTTATAGAAATTAAGCAAAATATTAAATACCTTAAACTGCCAAAAAAAAGATTTGAATTCAGAGGCCAAATAGATAAAAGAACTTTATATGATGATTATGCACATCACCCAAACGAAATAAAAGAGACCATTAAATTAGGTAGGTTATTTATCAAGAACAAATG
The DNA here is from genome assembly GCF_017695965.1 of Prochlorococcus marinus CUG1416. Classification (NCBI taxonomy): domain Bacteria; kingdom Bacillati; phylum Cyanobacteriota; class Cyanophyceae; order Synechococcales; family Prochlorococcaceae; genus Prochlorococcus; species Prochlorococcus marinus. Next base: position 22,815 of record NZ_JAAORM010000001.1, on the reverse strand, counting down.
TAATAATAAATCTCTTAAAAGTAGATTAATAGCTGTATTTCAACCTCATAGATACTCTAGAGTCAAGCAATTTGCGAAAGAATTTGCTGAAGAGTTATCAAAAGCAGATGTTATTTACGTAACTAGTATTTATGGAGCCGGGGAAGTAAACAAAGATAAAATTAATTCAAAAATTATCACTGATCTAATTTATAAACAAAATAAAAATGTTATTTTCATAAATAATTATCATGAAATTACAAAGAACTTTTACGAATTAACTAAAAAAGGGGATTTAATTCTGAATATGGGAGCTGGTGATTGTCATCATTTCTGGTCAATTTTAAATGGGAAAAACAATTAAATACTTCACTAATTTATGAATAAGAAGATTTTTTCTGAGAACTGCAATTTAAGTAGTTATACAACTATAAAAGTTGGAGGAGTAGCTGAATACTTTGCTGAACCAAGGAGCATTGACGAATTTTCATATCTAATAAAATGGGCTAATTTAAACAATCAAAGATGCCAAATAATAGGTGCAGGCTCAAATCTTTTAATAAATAATATTTTCATAAAAGGTTTGGTTATATGTACAAAAAAAATGAAGTCATTAAAGATAGAGCCATATTCAGGAATTGTTGAAGCGGAAGCAGGTGTAATGCTCCCAACATTATCCAATTCTCTCGCTAAAAATGGATTACAAGGAGGAGAATGGGCTGTCGGAATTCCAGGAACATTGGGAGGAGCAATTTATATGAATGCTGGTACAGGTAATTTATCGCTAGCAAAAAATCTTATTTCTGTGAAAGTAATTAATAATAACACTAATGAAACACTTGAAATCGACACAAAAGATATAATTTTTGAGTATAGATTTAGCTCTTTTCAAAATAATGATTTAGGAATTATTAGTGCAAAACTACATTTTGAGCCTAATGGAAATCACGAAAAATTAATTCAAACAACCAAAAATAACCTTAAATTAAGAACAGAAACACAGCCATATCATCAACCAAGTTTTGGTAGTGTTTTTAAAAATCCTGAAAATAGTTTTGCAGCAAAATTAATTGATGATATGGGTTTAAAGGGATTTAAAATTGGCGGAGCAGAAATTTCTACAATACATTCAAATTTTATAATTAACAATTCTTCAGCAAGTTCAAAAGATATTCATGAATTAATAACTGTAATTCAACAAAAAGTACTACAAAAAAAGGGGATTTTTTTGCAACCGGAAGTAAGAATGATTGGTTTTGACTATCCTAATTAAAGAAACTTTTTTATACAATGGCGGGTTTTGGACTTCCTAACTTTGGACAACTTACAGAAGCTTTTAAAAAAGCTAAACAAATTCAACAAGATGCTCAAAAATTACAAGATGAACTTGAAAGTATGGAGATTGAAGGAAAAAGTGATGATGAAATGGTAAAAGTCTGGATAAGTGGCAACCAACTTCCTTTAAAAGTAGAAGTGCAAGAAAATATTGTAAATTCAGATATAGAAAAAATAGAGCAAAATATTTTACAAGCCATTCAAAAAGCTCATGAATTATCTACTACCACTATGAAAGAAAGAATGAATGATTTAACTGGTGGATTAAATCTTAATCTTCCGGGTTTTGATAATAGTGACTCTTAGAAGACTCGATCATTTCTTTATAAAAAGAATATCTTTCAAAAGATTTATTTAAATTACAGCCCTCATCATTCAAATGTAAGCAGTCCCGAAATTTACACCTAATTCCTTCATCGATTACTTGTTTATATATTTCCGAATAAAGATTTGGTATCAACCTACTATCAACCTCAAGAGGTTGCATATTAAAACCTGGTGTATCAACAATATAACTTTGATTAGATATGGAAAATAACTCAACATTTCGAGTAGTGTTTTTCCCTCTCTTAATTTTATTGGAAACTGGAGCAGTACTATTTTGAAGACCTGGAATTATCTTGTTAAGCAAAGTAGTTTTACCAACACCGGATGGGCCCATAAAAATCGAACACTTTTTTTTCTTTAACTGAGCTAATAAATCTTCAAAGTGATCAGATTTATGTAAATTTAAAATAATTGCTTGATAACCCCATTTCTTAAATTTATCAAGTAAAAAAATCTGTTTTTTGTCTGATATTAAATCACACTTTGTCAAAACTAATGACACTTCTACCCCCATAGATTCTGCTGATATCAAAAACCTATTAACTTGAGATAAATTTAACTTTGGCTCTTCAACTGAAAAAGTAATATAAATGTTAGAAATATTTGCAACTGATGGTCTATTTAATAAATTTTGTCTTTTTTTTAGACTTGCTATTACTGCCCGCTTACTTGTTAAATCAATATTATCAATTTCTACTTCATCTCCAACATAAATAAATTGATCTTTGAAATGTATAGACTTTCTTACCTTACATAAAAATCTTTCGCTATTTCCAAAGTTTTCTTTATTTTTTAGGTCAACAAAGAAAAATTCATTAAATTTTTTCGTAACTAAACCTAAATGTTTACTATTAGTTTTCATTCAGAATTTTTATTTTTAAAATTTTTTCATATTCATTGATTTGTTCATAGAAACATCCCATCTCTTCTAAATTTTTTAATACCATTTCTTCTGGTTCACCTTTATCTAATTCAACAATAAGTTGTTCATTTTTGGATAACTTCTCTAAAGCCAATTTAATCTTGACGACATTTAAAGGACATGGAACAGATTTCAGATCCAAATACTTTAAAGAAATCATTAAGATTCTTTACCAAATAATTTACTAAATAGTCCACTACTGGAATTGATATTTTTATCTGAATACTGAGAAGCTAAATCCTCTAAAAGATTTCGCTCTTCTTCAGTTATACGAGTTGGCAATTTTACCTTTACTAGAACTTCATGATTTCCTCTGGCAACTGGATTACCAAGTCTAGGTACCCCTTTATTCTCAAGTGAAAGAGTTGTATTTGGTTGCGTACCACTAGGAATTTTTAAATTAACTTTGCCATCAACTGTAGTAATTTCAACAGTATCTCCTAAAATTGCCTGTAAATAACTCACAACTATTTCTGAGTAAATAGTCACACCATCTCTTTTTAATTTCGAATCATTCTTCACCTTGATAAAAACATAAAGATCCCCAGGTGGACCTCCTTTCAAACCAACATTTCCCTCTCCGGAAACTCTTAATTTAGTACCAGTATCAACTCCTGCAGGAATATTAATTCGTAATTTTTTTCTGACTTGCTTTACTCCATTACCACCGCAACTTGTACATGGATCTGAGATTATTTGACCAGTTGCATTACATGAAGGACATTCAGCTACTTGTGTGAAATTCCCAAAAGGTGTTCTCGTGGCTCTTCTAACTTGTCCACTTCCTCCACAAGTTGTGCAAGTTTTCGGTCCGGTTCCTGGTTTGGCACCTGTTCCCCTACAGACTTCACATGTCTCAAGATGAGGAATTGTAATTTCTGTTTGTTGGCCAAATATTGCATCTTTAAAATCAACATTAAGGTCATATCTTAAATCATCTCCTTGTTGAGGACCTCGTCTTTGAGTTCTTCCTCCCTGTGGAGTTTGCCCTCCAAAGCCATTAAAAAAGGTTTCAAATAAATCTGCAAACCCACCCATATCGCCCATATCAGGCATTCCAGCTGCACCTCCAAGACCAGCCTCTCCAAACTGATCATATCTAGCTCTAGTTTCAGGATCAGCTAATGCTTCATAAGCCTTGCCAATTTCTTTAAATTTATCTTCAGCACCAGGTTCTTTATTAACGTCAGGATGATATTGTCTTGCTAATTTTCTATAAGCCCTTTTTAAGGTATCAGCATCAGCATCTCGTGAAACTCCAAGTATTTGATAAAAATCAGCCATTAAACAACGCTCAAGTAAAAATTTGGAATTTATACATCTTCAGAAGTATTTTCCTCTGAATCAATACTCTCTTCAACTGTATCCTTTTCTACTTCCTCTTGTGAATTTTGTTTACCTGGCCCCATGGAAACTTTAACCAAAGCATGTCTCAAAACCTTTCCCTCTAAATGATAGCCTCGCTGTAATTCTTCTACAATAAAATCTTCTTTAAACTCTTCACTCGGCTCTCTTAATACAGCTTCATGCAAATTTGGATCAAATTGCTGGCCAACAACTCTCATAGGGGCAACTCCTTGTTGTTTTAAAACTTCTACCAATTGTTTATACAATCCTTGATAACTTCTATGAAGGGCTTGAGCTTCTTCACTTTCTGGTTTTAGTTGTTGTCTTGCTCTTTCAAAATTATCAACGATTGGGAGTATTGCAGTTAAAGTTTTAGAAACAAGTTGGACTTTTAAATCATCCTGATCTCTAGACTGCCTTTTTCTAAAATTATCAAAATCTGCTGAAATTCTTACATATTGATTTTTTAATGTTTCGTGCTCTTTTTCTAACTGTTCTAACCTTGCATCATTATTGGAGATAGTATTTTTTAATTCTTCGGTATTTATTTCTTCTGTTTTTTCTGAAGATGATTCATCATTTTCGATTATTTTATCTTCAGCAGATGAATTATCCTCAGGGGCATTATCCTGATTAGAAACATCATTTTCTTTAATATCAATATTGTCTGATTGATTTTCAATCATTTTTCTAAAAATTTAATAAAACTATTTTCCAATAAAGTGATGAACAAAACAAGTTGCGGAAGGCCGCACAAATTTTTACTCAGAAACAAATCTTAATGCTAATCCGTTATTACAGTATCTTTTGCCTGTAGGAAGTGGCCCATCATTAAAAACATGTCCTTGGTGACCTCCGCATCTAGAGCAGTGATATTCGGTTCTTGGAACAATCAACTTAAAATCAACTTTAGTTGCAACTGATCCTTGAATTGAATCCCAAAAACTTGGCCATCCAGTACCACTATCAAACTTTTTATCTGAGAGAAAAAGTGGTAAATCACATCCTGCGCAGTGAAAAACCCCTTTTCTTTTCTCATTATTTAATTCGCTACTAAAAGCTCTTTCAGTTCCTTCCTCCCGCAAAATATAATAAGATTCTGGACTAAGCCTGGATTTCCATTCGTCTTTTGATAAATTCCACGCTTCTTTGGAAGCAATTGAAGAAGCTAATACTTGCATGGGCTTAAAGATTATTTTTAAGATTGACATAATAGGAATTAGAATAAAAGATCTTCTTGTTAGAAATTGATTCATATATTTAAATCACATAAAAAGTAATGAGTTTTAATCAACCTAATTCTATGAAAAATATTCATAAATTAAGTATTGCTCCAATGATGGATTGTACTGATAGACATTTCAGGATGATAATGAGAAAAATAAGTTCTAAAGCCCTCTTGTATACGGAAATGATTGTGGCCCAAAGTTTAGTTTATACGAAAAAAAAAGAAAATTTTCTAGATTTTAATAACGAAGAACACCCAATATCGATTCAATTTGGTGGAGACGACCCTTTAATTCTTAAAGAGGCTGCTCGAATGGCACAGGATTGGGGTTATGACGAAATAAACTTTAATGTTGGTTGTCCAAGTCCAAGAGTCTGCTCAGGAAACTTTGGCGCTTCACTAATGAAAGATCCTGCAAAAGTAGCAAAATGCATAGAATCCTTAAAAAATAGCTGTAGCTTACCGGTTACGATCAAACACAGAATCGGTGTAGACGAAGATGATAGTTTCAGAAACTTGAATAATTTCGTAAGACATGTTGCAAATGCTGGTGCTGACAGATTTACAGTTCATGCCAGGAAAGCCATACTAAAAGGTCTTAATCCAAAACAAAACAGAACTATACCTCCTCTGAAATATGAAGTAGTAAAAAAATTAAAAAAATTAAATCCAGAATTATTAATTGAAATCAATGGAGGTTTCAATAGTATCGATAAATCGATTAAAGCCCTAGGTGATTTTGATGGTGTCATGATTGGACGATCAGTATATAAACATCCCTTAAGATGGTCAGAAATTGATCAAAAAGTTTATGGTATCAATACAGAACCTAAGTTTGCTTCGGATATTATCTTCTCTTTAATTCCATACATAGAAAAGCATATGAGTAATGGAGGAAAATCTTGGGATATTTGTAAACATATTATAAATTTAGTTGAAGGAATTCCAAAAGCAAAAATTTGGAGAAATCAAATTTCAATTAAATCTATAAAAAAGGAATTAGATAGTGAATATCTCTTTAAATTAACTTCGTGGCTTGAAGAAATGGGTTATTAATTATCCTCATTTGAGGCATTATCCTCATGAGAAACTCCCCTTTTTCTTCTGCTTCTGCCACTTTCATATTCAGAGTCTTCAGAAGAGTTTCCAAAACTTCTGTCTTCCCAACCTTCAGCACCTGAGGATTTATTGGTGTAAGAATTATTAGGTTCAGAATTACCACCGCCATTATTACCACCACCGTAGCCACCGCCATAGCCACCGCCATTATTACCACCGCCGTAGCCACCGCCATAGCCACCGCCATTATTACCACCACCGTAGCCACCGCCATAGCCACCGCCATTATTACCACGGCCATTATTACCACCGCCGTAGCCACCGCCATTATTACCACCACCGTAGCCTCCTCTTCCTCCTCTTCGAGATCCTCCAGAATTTCTTGGCTCTGCCTTATTAATTCTTAATGGCCTACCCATAAGCTCAGTGCCTTGCAAACCATCAATAGCTGTTAACTCAATTGCTTCATCTGCCATCTCAACAAATGCGAATCCTCTTTTTCTTCCAGTATCTCTTTCAAGAGGAAGAGAACAATTTACAACTTCACCAAAAGGGGCGAACAACTGTAAAACATCTTCACGCTCTGCGCGGAAAGGCAAATTGCCAACAAAAATACTCACTTTAAACTCAACAAAGAAAATTTACCTAATTTAAAAAACTACAATAAGTAGCCTAATAACATTAATAATATTGCCTCATTATTCTACTTCAAAGCATACCCTTGTTGTAGAAAAAGATTGAGATTCAGAATAACAACTTTTTCCTCCAATTATTTATCTCCTTTTCAACTTGGGTAAAACCTGTTCCACCTTGGCTAGTTCTTGACTTAACGACATTAAGAGGTTGAAGATCCACAAAAACATCCTCATCGAATTTAGGATGAAATTTTTTAAATTCATCAATTTTAAGATTTTTCAATAACATTTCTCTCTCTGAGCAATACTTAACAATTTCACCCACAACTTGATAAGCGTCTCTAAATGGAACCTTTTTACCAACTAAGTAATCTGCTAAATCAGTAGCATTAGAAAAGTCCTTTTCCACCGTATCAGATAAATTTTGTATATTAAATTCTATGCCCTCGTTCATTAAAATAGTCATAGCTTTAATGCAAGAAGATATAGTTTCTGCAGTATCAAATATTGGCTCTTTATCTTCTTGAAAATCTTTATTATATGCAAGAGGTACACCTTTGACCATTGTTAATAATGCTTGAAGATGTCCATATACTCTTCCAGTTTTACCTCTTATCAATTCTGGAACATCCGGATTTTTTTTCTGAGGCATTAAACTGCTGCCCGTTGAACAATTGTCTGTTAATTTTGCAAAAGAAAATTCATCAGTTACCCATAAAATTATTTCTTCGGAAATTTTACTCAAATGGGACATTGCTAAAGCAGATGCAGAAACAAACTCTATACAAAAATCTCGATCACTAACTGCATCAATACTATTCTTATAAATCTTTTCAAAACCCAATTCTGCAGCTGTAAAGTCTCTATCTATTTTTATTTTTGTGCCGGCTAGGGCTGCAGCCCCTAATGGGGAGGTATTGACTCTTGATCTGACTTCTTGAAACCTTTCCCGGTCTCTTTGAAACATTTCTAAATAAGCCAATAAATGGTGAGCTAAAGATAATGGCTGTGCTCTTTGCATATGAGTATATCCAGGAATTAAGGTGTAAATATTTGTTTCTGCAAGCTTAAAGAAGGACTTTTGCAAATCAGTTATTAAAATATCCAGATTATCAATCTCTTTTCTTAGCCACAATCTTATATCTGTCCCCACTTGATCATTTCTACTTCTACCCGTATGTAATTTTTTTCCAGTTTCACCAATTAAACTAATTAGCTTTTCTTCAATACAATAGTGAATATCTTCAGAAGGTGGACCAGGAAAAAATTTACCTTCCAAAAAATCAACTTTTATTTTCTCTAGCCCATTAATAATCTGCAAAGTTTCAGAAGATGTTAAAACTTTAGTTTTGCCAAGCATTTTTGCATGAGCTATGGAGCAATCTAAATCTTCTAAAATAAGTTTTCGATCAAAACCAATTGAAGCATTAAACTCTTCAATGAAAGGATTAAGTGAATTATCAAATCTTTTACTCCAAACTTTTGCCATATCAATTATTAACTGTATATATCTCTAATAAAGCATTTTTTTATATAGGTGACAAAAAATATCTATTTCAACTGAAAAACAACCATAGATGCATCATCTTCAAGATGTCTATTTTGTCCTGTAAAGTCATCTAATTTTTTAAAGATTTTATTTAAAATTTCTTGTGATGTGTAGGATTGCTTGCATAATTTTGTAAGAGTTTTAATTAACCTTTCTTCATCAAATCTTTCGCCTAGAGAATTGGAAGTATCGATTACTCCATCAGTGTAATAAAGTAGTAAATCATTTTCATTAAGCTTGATTTCACCGCAATGATATTCGGCGTCTTTTTGTAATCCAAGTACAAATCCTTCCGCATCTAATTTAATGATTTTCTGATCTGAGCTTTTCCAAAGCAAAGGAGGATTATGCGCTGCATTAGCAAATCTCAATTTTCTAGTTCTAGGGTCATAATCTGAATAAAATAATGTTACGAATCTATGTGATTGGTCTAAATCATTTATTGCGAGCTGATTCAAATCATGCATAATTCTATCTGGAGGTAAACCCGTCAAAACCTCTGCACGCAACATTCCTCTTAGCATGGTCATTAGAAGACCCGCTGGAATACCTTTACCCATGACATCTCCTATAACGAATGCCCATCGAGCTTTTTCCTTTCTTTTTTCTGAGATATTAGTCTTTAGACACATAAAATCATAATAATCTCCCCCTAACTGGAGAGCAGGCCTACAATGCGCTGCAAGGTCTATACCATAAATAATTGGACAGTAATCTGGGAGTAACTGAGATTGTATTTCAGCTCCAGTAGAAATCTCTCTATCTACTTTCTCATGCTTTTTCTTTGTTTTTATTAAGCAATAATTTTCTAATCCTACAGCGAGACAATTTTGAATAAAATTAAAATTATTATCATCAGTAATCGATTGACAAGATTTATCTTTACTAAATACATAAATAAATCCTCTACATTTACCTCTAGATAATATTTTTTCTGTTTCGATTTTATATTCTTTAAAATTATTTTTTAAAGAATTTTCAAAAGTTAAAATTTCTTTAATCTTAAAATTTTTTGAAAAATTAAATTGAGAAAGAAAACTATTAATTTCTTCTTGAATTTTTAAACATTCATTATTTGCAGAAATTTTTATGTTTGCATTCCATATTTCTCCCTCATAATTTAAGGGAATAACTAATATTATTTTTTCATGAAAAACATGTTTAAAAATTAAGCAAACATAATCTAGGAATTTATTTATATTAGAAAAAGATTTTAAATAATATGCTAATGAAGATGCAATTTCAGCAAATTTGTATTTATTATTTAAAGATACTGTAGATTCATTTTCTAAAAAATTCTGAATAAATTTGTTTGAAAATAACTTTTCTTTTTGATTATTTGTCACAACAAATCTTATAGATAAATATGTTTTAACATTAAATTTAAATTTTTAAAAAAATTTAATTAAATATTTATTTATCTGCAAGCATAGCCTCAACAAATTCATAACTATTAAAAGGTCTCAAATCTTTTATGCCTTCTCCTGCACCAATAAATCTTATAGGTAAATTAACTTCTTCAGAGACAGCTAAAGAGACGCCTCCTCTAGAAGTCCCATCTAATTTAGTAATAATTGCTCCACTTAAATTTGCTGATTTAGAAAAACTTTTTGCTTGCTTTAAGCCATTTTGACCCTGACTTGCGTCTAAAACTAATAATGATTCAACAATTGCATCTGGAACTTTTTTGTCAATAATTTTTTTTATTTTCGCTAATTCATCCATCAAATTATTTTTTGTTTGCAATCTACCTGCAGTATCAACTAGTAACAAGTCAACATTTCTTTTTTTTGCAGAATTAATTGCATCAAAAACTACTGCAGCTGGATCAGCATTTTTTGATTGATTAGAAATAACATCAACATTACTTCTCTCACCCCATACTTTAAGTTGTTCTACTGCGGCAGCTCTAAAAGTATCAGCAGCAGCTATCAAGGTTTTATAATTACTCCGTGATGATAAATATGCTAGTTTTCCTAATGTAGTAGTTTTACCAACACCATTAACACCTACTAATAACCATACATTTAACTTACCCTTTTGAGGTACCAAAAGATCACTACCCGAATCTTTGATTGGTTTATCGATAATTAATTTTAATTCGTTCTTTAAGAATTTTATTCCTGCTTCTCCACCCAAGACTTCTTCATTTAATTTTGTTCTTAGAGAACTTATCACTTTATCAGTTGAAACAATGCCAACATCAGCTCTTATTAATAAGGTCTCTAAATCATCCAAGACTTCAGGAGTAAGAGGATCATCTCCCAATTGATCCAAAAATTCAGTAACAAATCCTTTTCGTGTCTCTTCTAATCCTCTTCTTAATTTAGTTAACCAATCAATTTCATCTATTGAAATTTGATTTATTTTTTTTCCTTGAGCAGCTAATACCATTGCCGACCAAGTAAAATTATCATCAAATTCTCCTAATTCAGATTCAGCAATAGTTTTAGGAGATATAGCAAGATTTTCTGTACTATCAATATCAATCAATTCTTGTTTTTGCTCCTCCTGCTTCTTTAATTCTTGTTTTTGCTCCTCCTGCTTCTTTAATTCTTGTTTTTGCTCCTCTTGTCTTTTTTTTAAAAGTGTATACGCTTGTGCAGCCCACTCTCGAGAATTATCAGAATTAGTATTAGTCATTGATATTTATAATACTTATGTAAAACAATTTTAAAATACTATTTATTTATATCAAATAATTATTGCAATTTAACTGTTTGTAATCTCCTTAAAACTCCATTAATAAATTTTCTTCCTTGATCATCACTATATTTATTAGCTAAATTAACAGCCTCATCACAAGCAACAGCAACAGGTGTATTCAAAAAATTAATATCCACATAAGCCAAACGCAAAATATCTCTATCAATTCTTGGTAACCTTTTTAGTCTCCAGCCATCCATTGCTTGATCTATATCAGAATCAATAATTTTAAGATTATTAATAATATTATGAATCCTCTGATTGACATCTTCTCTAATATCAATTTGACAACTAGAGACTATTAATTTTGGAAAGTCTAAAGTTACTGAAAGAGTATTCATTACAGTTTCGATTTTTGTTAGAGATTTTTTCAAAGCATCTCTAACATTTGAAAAAGAGGAATCAACCCCTTCTTGCAATTCGCTATCTAATATTTTTTGCGATGCATTTTCTAACTCTGATTCGCAATTATCTAATTCATCTCTGCAATGATCTACTAGAGAATCCAAAGCAGATTCAAAAATTTCTTCTATCTGAAATTTATTTAATTTACAATCACCTTTATCTTTTATCAGGCCTAGAGAAATTAAAGATAATTCTCTAGAAAGAGATCTATTATTATGCATCAATTAAGAAGAAGTATTAGTGGAAGCACGTAATTGAGAAAATAATTTGGAAAATGTTGGATTTGTAGTGTTATTTTTCTCATCTGGATTAACAATCCCAGCCGAAATTATTGTTCTAAAAGCATCTTCAACAGAAATATCCAAATCCTTAACAGAAGACTCAGGTACCAAGGTATACCACCCAGTAGTTGGGTTTGGTGCTGTGGGTATAAAAACACTTAGCAACTTTTCTTCCAAATCTGGCTGAAGAGAGGGACCAACATTACCAGTTACAAAGCCCACGCTATATAGGCCCTCACGTGGATATTCAACTAAAACAACTCTTCTAAATCGATTAGATTTATTACTTAAGAAAGTTTCTAGCAATTGCTTAAGAGTTTTATAAACCGCCCCAGCTACAGGAATTTTTGATAAAGTACCCTCTCCAAATTCTAATAGCCATCTTCCTACGAAATTTCTAGCCATCAAGCCAATAAGCAAAATAGCTAATAAAGGAACAGTTAAACCCAAAGTAAGATTAATTAAATCTTGTAATAAAGGATTTAAAGTAATAAAAGGATTTAATTGTTTAGGAACAGAAGTAACTAATGTTAAAACAAATTTACTAACTAATGATGACAGCCAGATTGTTGTTGCTAAGGGTATTACAACCAACAACCCTGCGATAAGATCATTTTTTAGATCCTGTTGGAGCCTAGATCCTAGGTTCGAATCTTGATTTGGATTAGATTCAACCAAAATAACGTTTCTACCTACATTAACTTTACTAATAATTTAACTGTTTTTACTGAGTTAGGATATATTTTTTTTTTAAAAATTTAAATTATTTATTAGTTTCTACTCCAAAAAATAACTTTTGAGAGAAATACTATACATAATAAAGAAATGATCGATACCATTCAAAACAAAAAAGAAATAAGTAAAAAATTAAAAGAAAGAGCAATTTTTGAAGGTTTTACAATAGCCGGAATTGCTTCAATTCCAGGCAGTTCTCGCATAAAATTAAGAAATAAGGCATTAGAAAGATGGTTATCAAATAACTACCATGCTGAAATGAAATGGATGGAAGCAGAAAGAAGAAAAAACATAGGCTTACTTCTTGAAGATGCAAAAAGTGTTCTAAGCGTTGGATTTAATTACATTAGTTCAGACCAAAACAACAACAACCTCTTCAAAATTGGGAAATTTGGTCAAGGAGATGATTATCATAAGGTGATTTACAAGAAATTAAAGAATATTGGTAAATGGATCAATCTAGAAATTCCGGATTGCCAATGGAAAATATGTGTTGATACCTCGCCTCTTCTTGAAAAAGCATGGGCTGAAGAATCGGGTCTAGGTTGGATAGGTAAAAATAGTAATTTAATAAGCAAAAAAAATGGTTCTTGGTTTACTTTAGGTTTTATGATCCTTACAAAAGATTTAATACCGGATATACCTCATCAATCACTATGTGGAAAATGTGATAAATGTATTGAACAATGTCCCACAAAGGCAATAGTAGAACCCTTTGTAATACAATCAGACCTATGCATTGCATATCACACAATAGAAAGCAGAGAAAAAACTATTCCAAATAAAATAGAAAAAAATTTAAATGGATGGGTTGCAGGATGTGATATTTGTCAAGATGTATGCCCTTGGAATCAGTCCGTACCATACAACAATACTTATGAGACTACTCCAAAAGATTGGATTAAAAATCTTAATATAGAGTCGTTAAATTGGGATGATAAAACTTGGGAAGAAAATCTTAAAGGAACTACATTAAAACGAATTAAACCATGGATGTGGAAAAGAAACATAAAAGCAAATTTAAGGAATAAAAAATAAAACCATGAAAAATTTTTTAGCAAAGATAATATGCGTGTCTTTGATCAGTTTTTACTTTCTTAACATAGAAAGTGTTAAGTCAATTGTTCCATATTATTATTTTCCAACAATAAAAAATTTAGAAAAGGAAAGTTTATCTATTGGCAAAAGTGCATATCAACTTCTCTATTTTGGACAATATAAAGACAGTCTTAACTTAGCAAAATTAGCCGTAAAGTTAAATGCAAAAAATGAAAAACTATGGTTGATTTTGTCTGAGGCACAGATAGCTAACAAACTATACAAAAATGCATTATATTCTTTAAATAAAGCACAAAAGCTAAATTCAAATATTAGCGAAATATACTTTGCGAAAAGTAATATTTACTTAAAGATCGAACAAAAAAAAGATGCAAAGATTGCTTTAGAAACAGGATTAAATATTGATCCAAATAACCATAAAGCTATTTTTCAATTAGGGAATATTTTTTTAATGGAAAAAAATTACTTAGAGGCTATCAAGTTGTTTGAAAGAACTGTAAAAATTAAACCTAATTTCTGGCAAGCAATCAATAATAAAGGTTTAGCTTATTTCGAGGAAAACAAAATCAATCTATCTATTAAACATTTTGAAAAAGCAATCTCAATAGAGGAAAATGCTGAACCATTACTCGGACTTGCTTCGTGTTTAAGAATGAAAGATATGAAATTAGCTCTTAAATTCGCAAAAAAGGCTTTGAATAAAGATCCTAACTACGTTAATTATGATTATAGAAAAGAACAGTTATGGGGGGAGAAATTGCAAGTCTCTACAGAAATACTTTTACAAAATAATCAACTTCAAACAGATGTAATATTGGCAAAAACAAAAATAAATGCATCTTCTTAATTTTCAATACTGGTAAATCTTTGTTTACCTATTAATCTTAATTAAGTTAATCAATAAATATTTAATTTTGCACATTGATGGATAAGAAAAAACTCACTTCTATCTCTCTCCAAGAAGAAATGAAACGTTCTTATCTTGAGTATGCAATGAGTGTAATAGTTGGACGTGCTCTTCCCGATGCAAGAGATGGCCTTAAGCCTGTCCAGAGAAGAATACTTTTTGCTATGTACGAATTAGGTTTAACGCCTGATAGACCATTTAGAAAGTGTGCGAGAGTTGTTGGAGATGTCCTAGGTAAATACCATCCTCATGGTGATCAAGCAGTATATGATGCTCTAGTAAGGCTTGTACAAAATTTTTCGACTAAATATCCAACTCTGGATGGGCATGGGAATTTTGGATCTGTAGATAATGATCCACCAGCAGCAATGAGATACACAGAGACACGGTTAGCACCAATAGCACATAAAGCTTTTCTTGAAGAAATTGGATCTAACACAGTAAATTTCTCAAATAACTTTGATGGTTCACAAAAAGAACCTGATGTTCTTCCAGCTCAACTCCCATTTTTATTGCTAAACGGATCATCAGGTATTGCTGTTGGAATGGCAACAAACATTCCACCTCACAACCTTGGAGAAATAGTAGATGGTTTAATTGCAGTAGTAGAAAATAAAGATGTAAGTAATAAAAAACTATCTAATATTATCAAAGGACCTGATTTTCCTACGGGGGGAGAATTAATCTATAATCGCGCAATAGAAGAAATGTACGAAACTGGGAAAGGATCAATAACAATAAGAGGAGTCATAAATACAGAAGAGTTAAATTTAGGCAAAGGTAAACATAAAAAAAATGCCTTAATAATTACAGAACTTCCTTATCAAATCAGTAAAGCAGGTTGGATTGAAAAACTGGCAGAACTTGTTAATTCAGACAAAATCAATGGTATCTCTGATATTAGGGATGAAAGCGATAGAGATGGAATGAGAATTGTAATAGAGTTAAAAAAAGATTCTAATTCAGAACTTGTAATTTCCAATTTATACAAAAAAACAACTCTCCAAACCAACTTTGGTGCTATTTTTTTAGCTTTAATTAAAGGCAAGCCTATTCAATTAAACTTAAAGGAATATCTAAATTATTTTCTAGAATTTCGAGAAGAAACAATTAGAAAAAGAACAAATTATTTTCTAAAAAGCACTCTTGAAAAATTAGAAATTTTAGAAGGTTTATCTAAAGCTACAAAAAACATAAAAAAAATTATCGCAACTATCGAAAGCTCGGAAAATTCTGCAGAAGCTAAATCTAAGTTAATTTATAATTTTGATTTAAGTGAAAAACAGGCAAATTCAGTTTTGGATATGCCTCTAAAAAAATTAACAAATCTAGAAAAAAATCAAATAGATGATGATATAAAAAAATTACAAGAAAAAAAGGATTACTTTCAAAAATTATTAAATGAAAGAAAATTATTACTTAAATTACTTATAGAAGAATTATTAATATTAAAGAAAAAATATAATGTTAAAAGAAAAACAAAACTACTTAAAAATATAGATCAGAATGAAGAATTAGAAACAATTAACAATCAAATATTAGAAAACTATATCAACAAAAAAACTAAAATATACATAGACAATAGACTATATTTAAGAAAAATAATTTTCAATAACTATAAGAAATCTTTTGAAGATTCAAATAAAATTATAGATAATAAAAATATTCAAAAATTTATATGTAATATTGAAAAAAAAATAAAAATAATTGGGACCACTTACACCGGAAAAGTTTTTCACATTGATTGGGAGTCAAATATTAATATTGACTACAAATTAGATAATAAAATTCTTGGAAATATTGATCCAAATGAAATAATTAATTTTCATTCAATTAAAAAAGGAAATAAAAATTATTTATGTATCTTGAATTCGGATGGAAGATTTAAAAAAGTTTTATTTGATGAGGACATGATTAAAAGTAATAGATCATTCGCAATAACAAAATTAAAAAATAATATTAAAACAATAGATTCATTTATTTCTGATGGAGATCAAAACTTATTAATCCTAACCTCAATAGGACGTATTTTTAAATTTAATCTATCAAATAAATTTTTAACTCCGACAACTAAGCAATCTCAAGGATTAATGCTTGCAAAACTTTTACCAACTGAAAAGATTGTTTCTTGTTGTCCATCTCAAAATGGAGAAAATATTTATTTAGTTTCTAAACAAGGCAAAATCTTCTGTATAAATACTAATGAAATTTATTACGCAAATGAATACGGTTTGGGGTATTTAAATGAAAAAACTCAACTTAAAAACGATTACTTCCTCAAAATCCTGCCAAGTAATTATTACCTTGATATTGAAACTAATAAAAATAAATCTGCTAGATTAAAAATTGATAAATTAAATTTCAAATCTAATAAAACAAATTTTATAAGCGACTTTTTGCAATTAGAAAAAAGCGAGTATCTTGAAAATTGCTTTAGACTTAAAAACTTGCATGACTAAGATTTATATTCATTTTCAACCCAATTTAAGTACTCTTGATTTACAGTTCCTGTTACATAAGAGCCAGTAAAACAACTCATCTCTAAATCTTCAATAGAAGATTCACTTATTATAGATTTGCGTAAATTTTCAACACTCTGATAAATGAGACTATCAATTTCAAGTTGATAAGCAATTTCACTTATTGTTCTATCATGAGCGATTAATTCATCTCTATTTGGCATATTAATTCCATAAACATGAGGAAAACGAACAGGGGGTGCTGCTGATGTAAAAAAAACTTTATTTGCTCCTGCATCTTTAGCCATCTGGACAATTTCTTTTGAAGTAGTACCTCTTACTATCGAGTCATCAACAATTAATACATTTTTATTTTTAAACTCTGCACTCATAGCATTTAATTTTTGTCTAACAGATTTCTTACGTTTTTGCTGACCAGGCATTATGAATGTTCTACCAACATATCTATTTTTAAAAAAACCTTCTCTGTATTCAATACCCAATTGTCTTGCAACTTGCATGGCCGCAGGTCGAGAAGAATCAGGAATAGGCATTACAACATCTATATCTCCAGAATTAATTGTTTCTTTTATTGTTTCAGATAAATAATCTCCCATTTTTAAACGAGCTTTATATACTGAAATTCCATTCATAATTGAATCTGGCCTAGCTAAATAAACATATTCAAAAGCACATGGACATAACATTGGATTTGCAGAACATTGCTTAGAAAATAACTCACCATTAAGATTTATAAAAATAGCTTCTCCAGGATCTACATCTCTAACTACCTGATAATCGTTATTCTCAAGCACTAGAGATTCACTAGCAACCATCCACTCTTCTTTTTTTGTAGTTATTGAAAGTCTTCTTCCTATGACTAAAGGTCTAATACCAAAAGGATCTCTGAATGCTAATAGACCATGTCCTGAAATTAATGCAATTGAAGCATATGAACCCTGAATTCTTTTATGTAAAGATTTGACAGCATCAAAAATAATATCAGGTTCTAATTCTTGATTATGAATTTGTTCTTGCAATTCTGTCGCAAATACATTTAATAGCATTTCAGTATCACTTGAAGAATTTGTGTGACGCTTATCAATATTAAATAATTGTTTTTCTAAATCTCTGGTATTCGTCAAATTGCCATTATGTATCAAAACAATTCCATAAGGAGCATTAACGTAAAAAGGCTGAGCTTCTTCTACACTTTCTGCTGATCCCTTTGTTGCATACCTAACATGACCTAATCCAATTTTGCCAATTAAATTTCTCATATCTCTAGTTCTATAAGCAGTATTAACATGACCTTTCGCCTTATGTATATGGAAAACAGTATTTTCCATGGTAGCTATACCTGTTGAGTCTTGACCTCTATGCTGTAAAAGCAAAAGACTATCGTATATTTGTTGATTTACATCATCTGAAGAAACGATTCCAACTATTCCGCACATAACTTAATTTCTTAGAAAATTTAATAGTTGAGAAATATTTTTCATATTTATAAATTACCTGAAATACTATTATTAAATTTTTCGGTTAATTCCTCAACCCTAATATTGCACATATTTTTATCTTGAAGTTTTATCTTAAGAGTTTCACTAGAAACATATCCTATTTTTTTTACGTATACACTTGATTTAAAATTTTTTTGAATTTTTTTTAAATAATTAAGCCATTCTTTTTCTTTCATTTTGTCTATTGAAAAAATAATTCTAGAACCTCCTTCTGCAAACAATAAATTATCGTCTCTATTAACATCTTTCTTTAATTCAATTGTTGCACCTTTTGAGGACAAAATACAACATTCTGCTAAAGCTATAGCTAAACCCCCATCGCTAATATCATGAGAAGAAACTACAAAACTTTTTAAAATCCCATTTCTTAAAAAACTTTGGCAAAACTTTTCATCCAGCAAATCTATTTTTGGAGGCCGACCTGTAATTTCCCCATGAAAATATTCCAAATAAGCACTAGCTGCAATTGTTGTTTCTGATTTATAAGAACCAATTAACCAAATTTGATCTTGAATATTTTTCCATTCACTACTTATAGCTTTTTCAACATTATCTATCTTGCCAACCATTCCAATGACTGGAGTAGGATTAATAGGAGTAATTTTATTATCTTTATTTTTTGATTCATTATATAAGGAAACATTTCCTCCCGTAACAGGAGTTTCTAAAGCTTTACAGGCTTCTGAAATCCCATCACATGAAGATGAAAGTTGCCAATATCCTATTTCAGTATCAGGAGAAGAAAAATTCAAGTTATTTGTAATTGCTACTGGCTCAGCCCCAACACAACTTACGTTTCTTGCAGATTCTGCAACTGCAGCAATAGCTCCTCTATAAGGATCAAGAGAAACCCATCTGCTATTACAGTCAACTGAAGCGGCAACACCAGAAAATACTTTATTTTTATTTTTTTCATTTTGTTCTCTTAATCTTATTACAGCTGCATCTGATTCTCCAGGTTTAAAAACTGTATTTGCCTGCACTTGAGAGTCATATTGTTCATAAATCCATCGTTTAGAAGCTATTGATGGATTAGAGAGAAGTTTTAAGATGATTTGTGAATAAGAAAAACTCTTATTTTCCTTTAATGAAAAGATTGTTTGCTCATTAATTTGTGGTAAATTATCTTCGTTCCATTCCCATTTACTTAACAAATAAGCAGGTGGTTTATTAATCACATTATGAATATTCACAGGAGTATCATCTGATAAAGCAGAAGTAGGAATTTGAGCAACAATTTTACTTTTATGAGAAATAATTACCTCATTAGTCTCTATTACTTCACCAATTACACAGGCATATAATCCCCATTTTTTAAATTTTTCAATAAGGTTATTAATTTTTTCTTCCTTAACGACAAACAACATTCTCTCTTGCGATTCAGATAGTAAATATTGGTAAGAAGACATATTATCTTCTCTAGAAGGAACCATATCTAAATCAATAGATATGCCTAAATTTCCATTAGCAGCCATTTCTGCACTACTACAAGTTAAACCTGCCGCGCCCATATCTTGAGCTGAAATCACATCTCCTGTCTTAAAAGCATCTAAACAAGCTTCTATAAGACTTTTCTCAATAAATGGATCACCTACTTGCACTGCCGGTCTGTTATCTAACGAAGTAGAAGTTAATTCTGAACTTGCGAAACTTGCACCACCAACACCATCTCTGCCAGTAGTATTGCCTACATATAGTACTGGTGATCCTACATTTTTAGCTCCAGAACAAACAATTTCATTAGTCTCTAAAAGTCCTAAAGCCATAACATTGACTAGAGGATTTCCAGAATAACTATCATCGAAATCAATTTCACCTCCAACAGTAGGGACACCTACACAATTTCCATAATGTGCAATACCGGATACAACTCCTCGAAGCAAATCGACATTTGATAGTTTATCAAGATTTCCGAATCTCAATGAATTCAATACTGCGATTGGCCTTGCTCCCATTGTAAAAATATCTCTTAATATTCCTCCTACACCTGTTGCCGCTCCTTGAAAAGGTTCAATAGCAGAAGGATGATTATGACTTTCTATTTTAAAAACAAGTTTTTGGTTATTTCCAACATCTATAACTCCAGCATTTTCTCCAGGACCAACCAAAACATTAGCTCCTTTAGTGGGAAACTTAGATAGTAAAGGTTTTGAATTTCTATAACAACAATGTTCAGACCACATAACACCAAACATTCCTAGTTCAGTCCTATTTGGTTTTCTCTTTAATCTTTTGCAAATTTCTTCGTAATCATTAATTGTTAAATTTTCAACTTTAAGTGCTTCATGAAGATCATATAGATCATTATTTTCTGGATTTAACATTCTTTAGATCCAAGGGTCATCTTCTTTTTTATCGCTAAAAGATCGAAATTTTCTATCATTATTATAAAAACTTTGTTGTTTAAAATCTAAGTTTTGGTTTATATCTTCATCTTCTTCAAGCCAATCCTCTAACCTATTAGAAGCTATATTTTTCATATCATCAAATCTATCAATAATTTTTTTTCCTTTTTGGAAAAATTCATTTTTAATACTTGATTTTATTAAAGATAAGTCATCTAAAGAATTGCTTTCACAAAAAACTAAACCAGGTTGTTGATCATTAATATTTTCAATATTTAATTTCCATCTACTAGAACCTGGAATCTTAGGATTCGATCGAGAAACTAAATAATATTTAATTTGACCCGTTTTAATTTCAAATAAAAAATCCGCAATAATTCCTATTTTTGAACCATTGATATTGATCAGATTAGCTTCTATTAAATTTGGGAACCTATTTAGAGTTGCTAAATCAGAAATCGCTGGATCACCTTTTACATAAATATCATTATCTATTATTTGACTAATTTGATTTAATCGCCAGACATTTCGTTTTAAATCAAAATTAGAAGGACGAGAGTACCATCCTAAAATTCTATGAACTGGAGGATGCATCCAAACATTTTCACCATTTCCATAATTAAGGGCCATATTTCCCTTAACAGTGTAATTTAGTAATTCACTTAATAATATTTCTTTAGGTAATTTCAAGTTAAGAACGAACCTGAACTGGCATAACTAAATAAGTAAAAGAATTAAGATTATCTTCTGGTACAAAAACAGCTGGAGTAGTTGAAAGATTACACTTTAAAAGTACATTTTCAGAAGCAATAACTTTTAAACCTTCCAAAAGATATCTAACGTTAAATGCAATATCAAAATCTTCTCCAGAGTAAGAAACAGGGATGGATTCATTTGCGTTTCCAATATCTTGTGCATCTGCGCTTATAGAAGCCAAATCTTTATTATCCAGTTTGATCTTAACAACACTACTCTGCTGATCAGCCAAAACAGCAATTCTTTCTAATGCATCAATTAATTTTTTAGTATTAAAATTAAAAATCTTTGAAAAAGTATCCGGGATTAGTTGTGAATAATTAGGATAGGTACCTTCAAGGGTTCTTGTTGTAATTATTTGATTAGAAGAAATAAAAACTACTTGACCTTTGTCATAGAAAAGCTTTATTGACTTTTCTGAACTTCTCAAAGATACTAGTTTTTCAATTTCTCTTAATGATCTACTTGGAATAGTTACTGATAAATCACCTTGATTTAAAGGTAAGTTATCTTTATTCTCGCTATGTTCTTCGTTACCCATTAAAGCAACAGCCAATCTGTGACCATCTGTAGAAGCAGACTCTAAATAGTTTTGTTTAAAAGTAAAATTGACACCTGTAAGTAATTGCTTTGAGTCATCATTACTACTAGCAAAAATGGTAGATTTTAAAGCTTTTAAAAAAGAAACAGGTTCAATATTTAAAGAAGTCCCACTTTCAACAAATGGCAAATTAGGATAATCATCAGAGGGTATGCCTTTAAGATTAAAAGAACCTCTATCACTTTTTATTAAAATATTATCAGAATTTTCATCTACTTCTAAAGACACAGGACTTTCATTAGGTAATTTATTGACTATTTCAGATAACAGTTTTGAAGGTACAGTAATAGCACCACTATTTTTAACAGTTCCATCAAAAGAAGTTTGAATTCCTAAGTTAAGGTCAAAACCTGTCAAGCTAATTTTATTTGTTCCCTGGTCAGCTGTTAGAAGAATATTTGCAAGAATTGGATGAGTTGGTCGTGAAGCAACTGCTTTGCTTACAAGTTGTATAGCATTATTTAACTCATTTTGATTACAAATAATCTCCATAGGAATTTGGAACTTTTTTACACTCACAATATACTTTTTTCGTAAATTAAATTCAATAAATTAATTTTTTTCTTGTTTTCTAATATAAAAATAAATAATAAATTAAAAAATTTAGTAGTAGTAGTTACTGTGGAAATTGTGGAAATTTTAATAAACAAACCTGACTTA